>SKZX01000392.1 GCA_007127175.1 Desulfobacterales bacterium | reverse complement strand
CTGGTCCGAGTCCAGGGTGTTTCTTTTAAGGGATGAGAATGGCCGTCATTCGGGTTATATGAATGTCAGCAGGGATATCGACGAAAAGAGAAAGATATACGGCCAGTTGCGGGAAAGCGAGGAAAAATACCGGGCGATCATTGAAAATATCGAAGAGGGGTATTATGAGGTGGATCTCTCGGGAAATTTTACGTTTTTCAATAAACCCATATGCAGAATCGCGGCGATTTCCTGTCAGGAATTAAAGGGCGTCAACTTCCGGGCATACACCAGTGCGGAGGGCGCCAAAAGGCTGCTCAAAATATTCAACAGGGTTTTTAAAACCGGCCAGCCCGCAAGCGCATTCGAGCTTCAAATATACCGGCTGGATGGTGAAAGCCGGCATGTCGAGATTTCGGCGTCATTGATCACGGATTCTTCCGGAAACCCGGTGGGCTTCAGGGGAATCATGCGGGATGTCACCGAACGAAAAAAATCAGAGGAAGAAAAGGCCAGGCTGGAAGCCCAGTTGATGCACGCGCACAAAATGGAAGCGGTGGGTACGCTTGCCGGCGGTGTTGCCCATGATTTCAACAATATTCTGCAGGCGATCAACGGGTATGCACAATTGCTGCTGCTGAGCAGGGCACCGGACGACCCGGATTACGACAAGCTGCTTAAATTGCAGGCAGCCGGTGAAAGGGCCGCACTCCTTGTCCAGCAACTGCTGACCTTCAGCCGCAGGGCGGCCGGAGAACGCAGGCTGGTCAGCCTTAACCGTGAAATTGTAACCGTGAAAGCATTGCTGGATCAGACGCTTCCAAAAATGATCGAGATCCGCCTGGACATGGATGAGGACCTGTGGTTGGTCAATGCAGACCCGATGTACCTGGAACAGGTTTTGCTCAACCTTGCGTCCAATGCCGCGGACGCCATGCCCGACGGCGGCCGGTTGACCATTGAAACCAGAAATATTGTTCTTGATGAACTTTACTGCAGCGGGCAATTTGAATGCGTGCCGGGAAATTATGTGATGCTTTCGGTTTCAGATACCGGTTGCGGCATGGACCCGGAGACGGTCACCCATATTTTTGATCCGTTTTATACCACCAAGGCTGTGGGAAAGGGAACGGGGCTCGGCCTGGCATCGGTTTATGGGATTGTCAAGGACCATGGCGGGCTGATCCATTGCTACAGCGAAATCGGGCAGGGTTCTGTTTTCAGGATATACCTGCCCGCGGCCTTGAGGGCGGAGGGTGTCGGCGAGAAAAAACAAACGCAGCCTGCGGTGCCCGCGGGGGGGAAAGAAAATATACTGGTCATTGATGATGAGCCGACGGTCCGGGAAATGGCAAAGGAGATGCTGGAGTATTACGGCTACCATGTGATCTGTGCTGAAAACGGAGAGTCTGCCATCAAGGTCTATCAGGAAAATATGCCAAATATCCAACTGGTTATCCTTGACCTGAACATGCCCGGCATGGGCGGGTATAAATGCATGCAACAATTGCTCGATCTTGATACCCAGGCAAAAATCCTCATTGCAAGCGGCTATGCCACCGATTCCCACGCCCGGAAAGCCCTGGCGTCAGGTGCCGCCTCTTTTATCGGCAAGCCCTACCATCTGCATGAAATGGCCAGAAAGGTCAGGTCGGCACTTGACGGGGTCTGCCAATAGCAGGGTCTGCAATGACGCATCTGATATCAAGGTTTTTTTCATGCGGATCCTTTTTTAAAACATATCTGAGGGACCTCTTCCATACTGGTTTCCTTGCCGCGCTGGGTGTGGTGTGCTTTGCGACTGCGGCAAATGCCGATGTTCCAGCAGTTTCCGATAAATATCACATATCGGTATACTGGGCAAAAAATTCCCCTGAGCGGTTTGTGGATATTTTGACCCGGATGTCTCCGGAATTCCGGCGTTCCTACCTCGTCGCACTTGCAGGCGGCTGCCGGATTGCAAGGTGGAAATGGATCCGTTTCGATGTGGAAGGCCAGGGCGTTCTCCATACGGGCATGCAGGAACATTTCGAGCTAAATGCTGTTGCTGTCGCCCGGTGGATGGATTTCCCCTGGGATCACTGGATCGACACCCGTATTGCTTTTGGAGAGGGACTTTCCTATGCGTTCCGGACGCCCCACCTTGAACCACGTAAAAATCCGGACGCGGAACGCTCTGCCCGCCTGCTCAATTACCTGCTGGCCGAGGTAGAGACCCTAGTGCCGAAATTGCCCCAATGGAGCGTTTTTGTCCGGGTTCATCACCGGTCGGGCGTGTTCGGCGCCTTTGGAAAAGTAAGGGGCGGGTCCAATTTTATCGGCACGGGTATCCGGTATTATTTTTGACGACCTCGCAAATTGCGCAAGCCTTGATCCTGGGCTTTTTTCAAAATCGTCTGATCTCGATTTTTTTCGGGTTCATCATTTTTATTACACTTTTGCTGTTCGATCTGTTAAGGGATGTTTTTCATTACTCAGCGGTCCCAAAGATAAACGTTTTATTAGGTTGAAACAAACCGTGGCCATTTTAAGAAAAAAAGCGGACAGGGCAAAACAGCCCTTCCCTGTGAAATATCTGTACCAGAAGAAATACCGTTTTTTCGCCCAGGTCTCGGACAGTCTGAAGGACGCAGCCCTTCAGGATCTCAAGTATCTTGGCGCAACAGACCTGTCCCCCTCATTCAGGGGCATTTACTTCAACGCGCCCAGAGATGTGCTCTACCACATCAATTATACCGCCCGGCTCATTTCCAGGGTTCTGGCCCCCCTGACGACCTTTGAATGCCATAACACGGACACCCTGTACAAGCATGCCAGGCAGTTCCAGTGGGATGATTTTTTCGACCCGGACGCGACATTCGCCGTGTTTGCCAATACGGTTGACAGCCGGGTCAGCCATTCAAAGTTCGCCGCCCTGCGGATAAAGGACGGCATCGTTGATTATTTCCTGGAACAAAAGGGCAGGCGCCCGAAAGTCGCCCCTATCGACACGGATGTCGATATCAACCTGCACATCCAGAAAAACGCCGCCACCATCAGCATGGATGTGTCGGGCGGCGCCCTGCACCGGCGGGGATACCGCGAGGAAGCCGTTTCCGCACCCATGCAGGAAACCGCAGCAGCGGGCATTATCCGGTGGTCCGGCTGGAACGGCAAAGTTCCCCTGATCGATCCCATGTGCGGGTCCGGCACCCTGCTG
>SKZX01000152.1 GCA_007127175.1 Desulfobacterales bacterium | reverse complement strand
GATCAGGTGTGTGGCGGCGGCGCATAAAAACACTTCAAAAGAGGAAACAGTGATGAAAATAGCAGTGTCATCCAAGGGGAAAAATCTGGAATCACCAGTTGATCCACGCTTTGGAAGAGCCCCCTACCTGATTATAGTGGACACAGACAGCCTGGAGTTTGAGGCCGTCGACAATGCCGACAACATGAACGCCTTCAAGGGTGCCGGCATACAGGCCGCTGCCACGGTCAGCCGGAAAGGGGCGAAAGCGCTGCTGACCGGTTACTGCGGGCCAAAGGCGTTTGAAGCGCTTTCGGCCGCAAAGATCAAGGTGGCAAATGATGTCGCCGGAACGGTAAAAGATGCCGTTGCAGCCTACAACGAAGGGCGGGTTTCCTTTTCCGACACTCCGAACGTGGAATCGCACTGGTAGGGGATGGGGGTTTTGAGCGCTGTGCCGGAAACAGACGCGGATATGGTCGAAATGAAGGTTTTTAAGGAGACAGGCATGGTTATCAGTGTGGCCAGCGGCAAAGGCGGTACGGGAAAAACAACAATTGCCACCAGTCTGGCATGTTCCATTGAAGGCGATGTCGCGCTGCTGGACTGCGACGTGGAAGAACCCAATGCGCATCTGTTCATTCACCCCCATATCCACACAGTCGAGACCATCCGCACCCCGGTTCCGGAAGTGGATATGAGCAAGTGCACACTGTGCGGAAAATGCAGCGAAATATGCCGGTTCAATGCCATTGTTGTCCTTGGGGAAACCGTTTTGCCGTTTCCGGAGCTTTGCCACAGCTGCGGCGGATGCATGCTTGTGTGCCCGGAAAACGCGATTACCGAAAAAGGCAGGGAACTGGGCGTCATCGAGCGTGGCACCAGAAACGGGCTGGAATTCATCCATGGAAAACTGCGAATCGGAGAAGCCATGGCGCCGCCCCTGATCCGCAAGGTTCGGGAGTTCACCCGGCCGGGCATCCTGACCATCATCGATGCCCCGCCCGGTACGTCCTGCCCGGTAATCGCTGCCATGCGGGGGGCTGATTTTGTTCTTCTGGTCACGGAACCGACCCCTTTCGGCCTCCACGACCTGAAACTCGCGATAGGCGCCGTCAATGTTTTAGGGATTCCCTGCGGGCTGGTGATCAATCGCTCCGATATCGGTGACGGGCGCGTCCGCGCGTATGCAGAAGCAGAAGGGGTACCCATTCTTATGGAAATCCCTTTTGACCGGAAAATTGCGGAAGCCTATTCAAGAGGTGAAATGCTCGTTGAGGGCAGCGGCGAATGGCCATCGCGATTCAGGGAATTGTATGGGCGTATTGAAATGATCGTTCAGGAAAGCCAGAAGAAAAGGAATGCCCAATGAAAGAACTGGTGGTCATCAGCGGAAAAGGCGGGACAGGAAAAACGACCCTTCTGGCTGCCTTCGCGTATCTTGCTCAAAACAAGGTGCTTTGTGATGCGGACGTGGATGCCGCGGACTTGCACCTCATACTGGACCCACATATAAGGGAGCGCCACGATTTTCAGTCCGGGCATACCGCCGTGATCGATCCGGACGCGTGCACCGGGTGCGGTTTTTGCCGGGACATATGCCGGTATGATGCGATTTCCCCAGATTTTCAGGTGGACCCCATCTCCTGCGAAGGGTGCGGGGTGTGTTATTCGCTTTGCCCGGAAAAGGCCATTGCTTTTCCCCTCAACACCAGCGGCGAGTGGTTTATCTCCGATACGCGCTTCGGCCCCATGGCGCACGCCCGGCTGGGAATTGCAGAAGAAAACTCGGGCAAGCTCGTAACCCTGATCCGGCAGCAGGGCAAGGCGCTTGCGGAAAACAAAGGGCTGGACCTCCTGCTCACGGACGGTCCTCCCGGGGTCGGCTGCCCGGTGATCGCATCCCTGGGCGGCGCCACAGCCGTGCTGATTGTAACAGAGCCAACGGTATCGGGCGCCCACGACATGGAACGGGTGGCCCAGCTTGCGGCCGGCTTCAAGATTCCCACCATGGTCTGCATCAACAAGTTCGATCTCAACCCGGAGAAGGGCACGGCCATCGAATCATTTGCCGCGCAAAAAAATATCGCTGTTATGGGAAGAATCCCGTTTGATCCCGCATTTACAAAAGCCATGGTCCTTGGAAAAACATTGTTTGAGTACAACGGCGATTCCGAAGGTGCGGCTGCCGTCCGAACGATCTGGGAAGCGGTAGCAAACCGCATTTATGATATGAAAAACAGGGGCAGGCCATAATTCATGTCACGTATTCGTGAACACGCTGCCAATTACCGGCTCGCCTGCCACCTCGTGCTTTTTCATATAGTACATCATCGCCCGGCCATGGCCGGTTTCAACAATTTTCTTGCCATACCAGCCGGGATAGCCTTCAAGCCGGTCAAGATTTATTTCTGTCACATCATCGATTTCATAGACTTCGCCGGTGATGTGGGTGCCTTCATTTTCAACGGCAAACGGGATGGTGCTGCCATATAAAACGTGGTCCTTCACAACGGCTTCACCAATGAACTGTGCGTCCTTTAAAAGAGCATGATTTCCATAGCCCTTTTTCAATGTCCCATAAACAAATACGCGCTTTGCAGGCATATGTTCCTTCTTGTTGATTGAGATCCCGTTTAACCGAAATCGAAATCGGGATCGACATCGAAATCGATTTTTTTGAATTATTACACTGGACTGCCGAAAAATCAAGCCGGGGGCCATTCATGCCAGGGGCAAATGTTTGCCACTTGCGGTAGACCCCCTTTTTGATATTATGTTATATCTTAACATATTTGCCTGTTTTTTTTGGGGTCCACATCAATGCATCAGGAGGCGCAATGAAAAAATTGTCATTTGCGGTACTCGCCCTTGCGGTCATTCTGGCCGGACTCCCTTTTCTGACAGGGGATCTTGAGACAAAGGAGTTGAACGACGAGACCCGAAAAACACTTGGCAAGGATTTTATCAGACTTGGCGACGGGGTGGTGCACTACGAGATCAGCGGTCCCGAGGAAGGGGATGTGGTGGTGCTGGTTCACGGCAACGCCGCACCGCTTTTTTCATGGGACAACAACATGGCCGCCCTTCACGAGGCCGGTTTCCGTGTCCTCAGGTATGATCTCTACGGTTTCGGCTACTCCGATCGACCGAGTGTAACCTACTCGCGCGACCTCTATGACCGCCAGCTGCTGCAATTGCTTGAACAACTGAAT
>SKZX01000327.1 GCA_007127175.1 Desulfobacterales bacterium | reverse complement strand
CATCCATCACCATCCCCGGCATCAAGTACGTGGTCGATACCGGGCTTGCCCGTATATCCAATTACATCGCCTCGACCCGGACCACCGCGCTTCCGGTATCACCCATATCCCGGAGCAGCACAGATCAGCGCAAGGGCCGCTGCGGCAGGGTGCAGGGCGGCGTGTGCATCCGGCTTTTTTCCGAGGCGGATTACCTGTCCCGGCCCCTTTACACCCCGCCGGAGATCCTGCGGGCCAACCTGGCAGAGGTCATCCTGCGGATGGTCGCATTGAACCTTGGGGATATTGAGACATTTGACTTTGTCGATGCGCCCCCGCCGCACCAGATCAAAGAAGGCTTCAATATTCTTTTTGAGCTGGGGGCCATTGAAAAGCGGAAAAGCCGGAAGAAGGGAAGGGCTTCCAGGGGTGCGGTCCGGCTCACCCCGACAGGGCGGATGATGGCAAAGATGCCCCTTGACCCCCGGCTGTCGCGCATGCTGATCGAAGCCCGGGAAAAAGGGGTTCTGTATCCTGTTTGCGCCATCGCCTCGGCCCTAACATTGCCCGATCCCCGCCAGCGCCCGGAGGGAAACGAAGCGCAGGCGAACCAGGCGCAGGTCCGGTTTGTCGACCCGGCTTCCGACTTCATAACGCTGTATAACATGTGGCGTGCACTGGTGGGGGAAAACGGCAAGGGGCGGCCCCAGGTGCGGGCAAAGCACCTGAAACAGTTTACAGGGGAACATTTTCTGTCTTTCCGGCGGATGCGCGAATGGATTGACGTCTACGACCAGGTCGCATCGATCATGGCGGAATCCGGTTTGGAACAGGATGGCGGCCCGGCCCGGCCTGCTCCCCCGGGTTCGGGGCAAACGGCGGGCAAAAGCGGTTTTTCAGCATTGTACACTGCCATCCACCAGTCCATATTGAGCGGTTTTCTGGCAAACATCGGCGAGAAAAAGGAAAAAAACGTCTACCGGGGGGCAAGGCAGCGCGAAGTGATGATCTTTCCCGGTTCTGGCGTGTTCAACCGGGGCGGGCAATGGGTCGTGTCCGCCGAAGTCGTTGAAACCACGCGCCGGTTCGCCCGGACCGTGGCCAACATTGACAGCGCATGGCTGGAGCCGCTCGGAAAATCCCTTTGCCGCTACAGTTATTCAAACCCGGTGTGGCAGAAGAGCAGGGAAGCGGTGATCGCTAAAGAACAGGTCAGCCTCTACGGGCTGATCATTGTCTCGGGAAGGCCCGTGAATTACGGCAGGATAGACCCTGAAGCGGCATCGAAGATTTTTATCCGGGACGCCCTGGTAGGAGGGGACGTCAAGGCGCCGTTGCCCTTCATGGTGCACAACCGGGCCGTTGCGGAAGAAATCCGGGACATGGAAGACCGGGTTCGCAGGCGGGATCTGCTGGCGAGCGCGGATGACATGGCCCGCTTTTACGAGGAGCGCATCGGCGGCGTATATGACATGCGTTCATTGAAGCGGCTTATCCGTGAAAAGGGGTCCGATGATTTCCTTAAAATGCAGGTTACAGACCTGATGCACGGCACGCCGGATGCCGGTGAAATGGCCGGGTTCCCGGATCACATGGTTTTGGGGGACGGCCGTTTTACGCTTTCCTACCGGTTTAATCCCGGCGAAAACGACGACGGGGTCACACTGACCCTGCCGGTGTCCGCGGCCGGGGCCGTTCCCGGAGAATCAACGGACTGGGTCGTGCCGGGCCTGCTTGGGGAAAAGATCACCGGTTTGATCAGAAACCTGCCCAAGGCCTACCGGAAGCAGCTTGTGCCGGTCAATGAAACCGTGGCCGTGATCATGGAGAAAATGCTCCTTTACAGGGGGTCGCTGAAGGGGTCGCTCAGCCGGTTCATCCGCGGGCAATTCGGCGTCACCATACCGGTCTCCCTGTGGTCGGAAAAAGACCTGCCCCCGCACCTCAAGCTGCGGTTCGCCCTGGTGGACAAAAACGGGAAGGTCTTATTCAGCGGCCGGGACCGTGATGTACTGGACGGCCTGCCCCGTGGGCAAATCGATCCGGACCATCTGGCAGATGCAAGAAAAGCGTGGGAGAAGTCGGGTTTGGTCACCTGGGCGGTCGGCGACCTGCCTGAAATGATATCCATTGATTGCGGCGGCGGCCAGACGCTGCCGGCCTATCCGGTAATCGAGCCGGACAACGGGTCGGTTAACCTGCGGCTGTATACCGATCGGGCGGCGGCCCGGGATGTCCATAAAAAAGGCGTGGCCCATCTTTTTTCTATATATTTCGCAAAAGAAATCAAGCATCTGAAAAAAAACGTATCTTTGTCCAGGGACCTGAAACAGTGCGCCATGCTTGTGGGCGGCGAGGAGAAGCTGGCAGGGGCGGTTGCCGACAATGTCGTGGGGCGCCTTTTTGCGGTCGATATCCGCACGGAGGCGGCTTTTTTTGACCTTGCCCGGGACATGGTCAACCGCATCCTGCCGGAAGGTATGGCGCTGGTGGAAAAAATCCGGCCGGTGCTGCTGATGTATCGGGACATCCGGCAGCGGCTCGGCAGTCTGCCGGCGTCCGCGCCGGAGGCGGTCGTGAAGCGCGTGGCGGCGTCCCTTTCGGCGCTTTTGCCGCCGGGCTTTATCGCTTCCTATTCGGTTGACCGGATCGAACATCTGCCGCGCTACCTGAAAGCCCTTTCCCTGCGCCTTGAACGCGGGCTCAATGACCCGGAAAAAGACCACGCAAAAGAAGAAAAGCTCGAAAAATGCCGCAACCGGCTTGGTGAACTGAGAAAGCAGGTCGACGCTGGGGCTTCGGAGCAGAAACGGGCGGCTGTGGAAGACTATTTCTGGATGATCGAGGAGTTCAAGGTCCAGCTTTTTGCCCAGGAGCTCAAGACCGCCATCCGTATTTCGGAAAAGCGGCTCGCCGAGTGCTACCGCGAAATCCTGGAGGACCGATTTTAGCCGGCCTGTTTTTTGTTGTGATAAGGACAATTTCTGTTGGCGGGGGCGGATGGGGGTGTTGCCTTCAGCAGCTGTGAGGGTTTGGGATATCTCTATGGCTCGCTGCGCAGCATCCTGCAATCAAAAACAATGCAGGATGCTTTGCTTCACTTCGCCAAGAGCTATCGCCAAACCCTCCCAATGCTGCTCTCAGGCAACACCCCCATGCACCCCCGCCAACAGAAATTGACCATTTATATAACTTCAACTAGCTGATAACCCTCCAT
>SKZX01000289.1 GCA_007127175.1 Desulfobacterales bacterium | reverse complement strand
GGCCAGGTAGGCGGCGATCATATTGAATATGAAAGTGAACACGAAAAGCACCAGGCCGATGGCAAACAGCGCGTGGTAATGATCGCTCCGGAATACTGTATTACCCATTTCCGCAGCGATATTGGCCGGCATGGGCCTGACCGGGTCGAAAATGGACTCCGGAATCATCGCCGCGCCGCCTGCGACCATGAGCACCACCATGGTCTCCCCGATGGCCCGGGCGATCCCCAGGATCACCGCCGTGGAAATGCCGGTCAGGGATGCCGGCAGAATCACCCGGGCAATGGTTTCCCAATGGGTTGCGCCCAGCGCCATGGAACCCTCCTTCATGTGCACGGGCACACTGTAGATGGCGTCCTCGGCAATGCTCGCAATGGTCGGGACCGCCATGAAGGCGAGCATTATGGATGCATTGAAAAGGTTCAAACCCGTATCCAGGCCGAAGGTTTCCTGCAAGAACGGCGCCACGACGACCATGCCGAAAAAGCCGATGACCACCGTGGGCAGCCCTTCAATGAGTTCGATGGCCGGCTTGACCACCGCCCGGATTTTGGGGTGCGCGATTTCCGCAAGGTATACGGCGGACCCGATGCCCAGGGGAATGGCGATCAGCGAAGAGAGCACCACCACGCTCGCGGACCCCGCGATCAGCGGGAGGATGCCGTAATCCGGCGGGTCAAATGTTGGATACCAGAGGGTCCCGGTAATGAAATCCTTGAGCGATACCGTGTTGAATATGGGAAGACCCTCCATAACCAGAAACAGCATGATCAATGTTAAAACAATGATCCCGCTGGCCCCGACCACAAGAAAAAATATATGAATCAACAGTTCTTTTGCCCGGCGTTTTGCACCCATGCGCGCTTCACCACCCATACTAATTATGTTTCATGGCGGACATGACCATCAGCACCAGTCATATCCGCCATGCTTTTTTTGCGATGCAGACCCTCCCTCTGCAAGGGGGTCAGTCTTAATAAAGGGGCACGTACCCGGTTTCTTTCACCAGCTTCTGCCCTTTTTCAGGATGAAGGGCAAAATTGATGAAACGGAGCGTATTCCCCGTTGGCCAGTCGTTCGTGAACAGCCACAGGGTGCGGGCCACCGGAAAACTGCCGTTTGCCGCGTTTTCATATGTCGGCGCAACGCCGTCAAAGCTGACGGCTTTGAGACTGTCATTCAGATAGCCGATACCGATATACCCGATGGCGTTGGGGTTGCTGGCCACTGCCTGGGTAATGGCGCCGTTTGAGGGCAGAAGCTGCGCACGGGGAGACGGACGGCCGCCCTTAAGGGCAATATCGTTCCACACGCCGAAGGTACCGGATGATGAATCCCTGGAAATGATGACAACCGGCCGGTCCTGCCCACCCACTTCCCGCCAGTTGCGGATATTGCCTTCATAAATGGCCTTGAGTTGGTCCCCGGATAAATTATTCACCGGGTTGCTTGGGTGAACCACCGGGATAATGGCGTCCAGGGCGACGGCAAAAGGAACCGGATACTTGCCGTTATCCACTGCCTGTTTAACTTCCTGCGGACGTATCCAGCGCGACGACTGGGCGATGTCCGTGGTCCCGTCAATCATGGCCTTGATCCCGTTGCCCGACCCGCCCCCGGAAATGGACACATTGATATGCGGGTGTTCATTCATAAATGCTTCCGCAAGTTTCTGGGTGATGGGCAGCACCGTTGTGGAGCCGTCGATTCTCAGGCGCTCCGCAGCATTTGCGGTCCCTGCGATGAACAGAAGAACCGCCCCGATAACGCAAATCATTCGAAACACATTTGATTTCTTTTGCTTCATTGTTTGAAAGCCTCCATTATTTTGTTAAGAGTGAAAAGTGAATCCCCTGCACGAATAATGCAGGCAATGTCCTTTCCAATAACGTTGACCACAAAATAGCTTCCCAATTTGACGATCATGTGACAAACAAATGAAAATACGCAAAAAATCACATGTCACCGGAATATCAAGGGAAGTACACGAAATTGTAACATTGGGCCCTTATTTTCTGGGACATGCTGAACCCGGTTTTTCATACCTTCCGGTTAAACAGTGTAAAACGGCTTTGGTTCAGTTTTCCGCGCCTTCAAAGGCGCTTTACCCGGAGGGCAGCGATGAAATCAGCTACGTTCAAAAAACCTTAAAATGAGGCGGGGCGCAAAAGGATGGCAAAAACAATCCTCATCGTCGAAGATGACAAAGACATTCTTGAGCTCATCGTCTGGCATCTCAACACCGAAGGCTACCGGGTGTTTGCCGCTGGAGACGGGATCAAAGGGTATGAACTGGCCGGCCGGGAAAAGCCCGACCTCATCATCCTGGATCTCATGCTGCCGTCCATGGACGGCCTTGAAATCTGCAAGCGCCTGAAGCGAAGCGAAGCATTCGAGCATGTTCCCGTCATCATGCTCACGGCCAAAGGCGAGGAGGTGGACCGCATCGTCGGCTTCGAGTTGGGCGCAGACGACTACATGGTCAAACCGTTTTCCCCCCGGGAGCTGCTTTTGAGAATCCGCGCCGTGCTGCGGCGGGCAGACGGGAAAACGGACAAGGCCGCCGTAATCCGGCATAACGAACTGGTCATTGACCTGGAAAAGCACACGGTCACTATCGGAGACGACCCTTTGGAACTCACCGTGACGGAATTCAACCTGCTGCTCGAACTGGTGCAGAACAAGGGGCGGGTCCGGACCAGAGACCAACTACTGGACCGGGTCTGGGGATACCGGTTCGAGGGCTATCATCGCACCGTGGACACCCATATTCGAAGGCTGCGCCAGAAGCTGGGGCCTTTCGCAGACGATATCGAGACCGTGCGCGGCATCGGCTACCGGTTCAGAGAGGAATGAAAAGGTAGGGTTCAGCAGGACGGTCAAAGGGAGCAATCATATTGAAACGAATTCAATCCATGCGGTTCGGCACGCGGCTTCTGGTGTCATTCTGGGTCGTTCTGATCGTTGCCATATCCATCCCCGGCATCTATATCTATTATTCGTTGAAAAACGATTTCCTTGAAACGACCCGGCAGGACGCCTGGAGAACCCTGGGCCTGGTCGAATGGCTGGCCCAGCAGCACGCGCCCTTTGAATCGGAGGCAGCACTCGACCAGTGGTGCAAAACATTTGCACGGCAGCTCGGGCACCGGATTACCGTCATCGAAACCGGCGGCCGGGTCATTGCGGATTCAGACG
>SKZX01000245.1 GCA_007127175.1 Desulfobacterales bacterium | reverse complement strand
TCTAAATTATTTCATTTTATTTCAAATATTTATATCTCATGAGCATTGTTTAGAGAAAAAAATGCGCCTGTTTCCCAAGATAAGTGCAAACATGTCTTTGCATCCGGGTGAACAGGGGAAGCCCCGTATTTTCGGCGGTTCGGAAGGCAGCCGGCATTGGTAGTGGCGCAACGGAGATGTAAATATTTGTTTGCATTGGTGCTAACCATCGGATACACTCAATGCTGCCGCAAAGAAAAATAAGGAAAAAAGAATACCCATGGAAAAATCACGCATGCCTTCAGACGCGCCTGCCCGGGATGTCCCGGTTCGGTCAGACGCCTTTTCCCCCAGCCTTCGGTCCAAATTCCTCATTGGCACGGCCCTTATCCTGCTTGTGGTCTGCTTCCTGAGCGCGCTGCTGATCTATCAGCGGGAAAAGCGAATTCTTGAGGATTCAGCCTATACGGAAACGCGCATTGTTTTCGAGGCGGTGGAAGCCAGCAGGGCCTACGTCCGGGACAAGCTCCGGCCTAAAATGACGGATGTTTTCGGGCCGGACTTCTTCATGCTGGAAGCCATGTCCACTTCCTATGTGGGGCGCGAGGTCATGGACCGGTTCAAAAGGAGCATGCCGGACTACGACTACCGTCGGGTGTCCGTCAATGCCCGCAACCCGGCTTCCGAGGCCAATGCAACGGAAAAGTCCATGATCGGCTATTTTAAAGACGACAAAAGTATCGCCAGTTGGGTCGGGATGATGGAAATCAAGGGTGAGCCCCGCTACATGCGCTTTCAGCCGGTCTATTTCGAGTCCTCCTGCATGCCTTGCCACGGCGACCCGGCAACGGCCCCGGCGGAACTGGTCGGCCTTTACGGGGGTGAGCGGGGTTTTGGAAAACAGGCCGGCGAACTCGCAGGCGTCATCGCGGTGGGTATCCCCGTAGCCAGCGCACTGGCGGGTATTCAGGAAAAGGCGACGTCAGTCTTCCTGGTCGTCCTGCTGGGCGTTTCGGTCTTCTACGTGCTTCTGATCCTGTTTTTCGACAAGGTCGTCATCAACAACCTGCGCGGTGTTTTGAACCTCTTCCGGGATGAAGCCGAAGAAGGGGATACCGCATTGATCCCCGCCAAAGAAAACACCGGGGATGAACTGCGCGAACTGTCGATTGCTGCAAGCGTCATGGCAAACAATCTGCGCCAGACGAGAAAGGAACTGGAAAATTATGCCCAGGACCTTGAAATGAAAGTCAACAGGCGCACCATGGCCCTTCAGCGCTCCGAGCAGCTGCTCCAGGAGAAGGTTGTGGCGCGAAACCGGGAGCTCAACACCCTTAACAGCATTGCGGAGTTGACAACCCGGGTCAGGGGGCTTGGCGATATCTGGCCGGATGCGCTGCACCGCACCCTTGCACTCATACCGGCAACGGGAGCCGGCATTTATCTTCATGACCCGGAAACCCGCCGCCTGACGCTGGCATACCATGAAAATGCGGGCCATCTTCCCCGGGAGGTGGATTGCACGGCCGGGGGGGAAGCAGCCGGGTCATGCCCGGACCGGAAGACCCTTGCCGGGTCCGCCTGCACGGCCCTGAACGGGGAAATAAACGGTTTCCTTTTCCCGGATATCGGCCACTGCATGAACGTTCCCCTGGAGTGCAGGGGCAGCGTACCGGGCGTCATGAGCTTTACCGGCGTGGATTTTGACGAGATCTCCGACGAGCAGCAGATGCTTCTGCGCTCCATCGGCAAGCAGATCGGGATTGCCATAGAGAGCCTCTCCGGCCTCCAGAAGCTGATCCAGAGCAAGGAGCTGCTTCAGTCTGTTTTTGACGGGATTACCGACCTGGTGATCCTTCTGGACAAGGATTACCGGATAAAAATGGTCAACAAGGGTTACCTGGCGCAATACGAAGTGGAAGCCGAAGAGGTGATCGGCGAGCCCTGCTACATGGTTCATGCCGGTTTGAAAGGGGTCTGCGCCCACTGCGACATGGACCGGGTGCTCCGGGACAAGAAGCCTGTCAGCGGTGAAGCCCGCTGTGCAAGGGGAAAAATTCACCTGGTCCATTTCTATCCCGTGTTTGATGAAAACGGCGACATCCAAAGCGTTATCCGCTACTCGCGGGATATCACCCAGCAGAAAAAGGTGGAGCGGCGCATCCAGCAGACCGAAAAACTGGTTGCCCTGGGGCACCTTGCCGCGGGCGTTGCCCACGAGATCAACAACCCGCTGGGCATCATGCTCTGCTACACGGACCTGCTCAAACGACAGCTGGCGGATTTCCCGCAGGGACTCAAGGACCTGCACACCATTGAAAAGCAGACCCTCAACTGCAAGCGGATCGTCACCGACCTGCTGCAGTTCGCGCGAAGCGAGGAAAGCGAAAAGCGCGTCATCGATCTCAATGGCATCGTTAGGGAGGTGGCCGGGATTTTCACCCATCAACTCAGGAAGCAGAAAGTCGGCCTGCACCTGGACCTGGATGAAGAGCCGGTGGATATCCGCCTGGATGCGGACAAGTTCAAGCAGGTCCTGGTGAACCTGCTCATGAACGCGCTCCAGGCCATTGACGGCCCGGGTGATATCCGGATCGTCACCCGTTACGTGGATGAACAGAAGGCGGCCCTCATAACGGTTTCCGACAATGGGCCGGGCATTCCTGTTGAAATCCGAAGCCGGATTTTCGATCCGTTCTTCTCCACCAAGAAGACTGGTGAAAGCACCGGGCTGGGCCTTTCCGTCAGCTACGGGATCATCCAGGAGCACGGCGGGGAGATCATCGTCAACTCCGAGCCCGGGCAGGGAAGTGAATTTACCATTATCCTGCCCCTCGAAGGACAAGAAGGGGGAGCTTGATGGCCGGCGCGCGGATACTGATTGTAGATGACGAAAAAGACATGCTCGAAGGGCTTGAGCGGGTTCTGTCCTATGAGCTGGGAGGCGTGGACATCACGGTTTCGGAAAGCGCCCGCCGGGCGGTGGGCCTGATCCGCCAGGCCCGGTATGACCTTATCCTGATGGACGTGTGCATGCCGGAAATGGACGGCCCGGATCTCATGGCCGCCGCCCAGAAAATCGATCCCCATGCCACGGTTATCCTGATGACCGCTTTCGGCTCCATTGAAATGGCCGTTAAAGCGATCAAAAACGGGGCCTACGATTTCATCACCAAGCCCTTTGACATCCCGGAACTCGTCCGCCTATTGCAGAAGGGGCT
>SKZX01000375.1 GCA_007127175.1 Desulfobacterales bacterium | reverse complement strand
TCCCGAAGAAGCCAAATCCCGACAAGGAGATTGGGCTGAAATAAATTTTGTGTCGGGTTCTGATAGATTTATATTGAAAAGCCGTAACCCCGGGCTTACACTTTTTCGACAATGCGTATATGCTGTCTGCTCCTGCTGTTCTTCAGGCATTTTTTCAATGGAGGGGTGAATTCAACATGGCGATTTCGTTCGATCAGTGGCTTGTATTTGCTATCCTGCTGGCAACCCTTGTGCTGTTCGTGTGGGGAAGGTGGCGATATGATCTTGTGGCCATCGCGGCGCTGCTGGCAGTGTATATCGCCGGGTTGGTATCATCGGAGCAGGTTTTTGCAGGGTTCGGGCACCCGGCAGTGATTACCGTGGCCGCGGTGCTGGTCTTGAGCCGGGGCCTCATGAACGCTGGCGTGATCGACAGCATGTCCCGGACGCTCGCAAAGGTGGGCAACCGGGTGACCGTTCAGGTCGTCACCCTGACGGGGATCGTGGCGATCAGTTCCGGGTTTATGAACAACGTGGGTGCACTGGCCCTGTTCATGCCTGTGGCCATCTGGCTTTCACGCAAGAGTGGGCGATCCCCCTCAGTCCTGCTGATGCCCCTGGCATTCGGCTCCCTGCTGGGGGGTCTCATGACGATGATCGGCACGCCTCCCAATATCATTATCGCAACCTACAGGGCGCAAGCCAATGGAACCGCTTTTCAGATGTTTGACTTCCTGCCGGTGGGGGGCGGCGTGGCATTGGCAGGCGTCGCTTTTATCACTTTGGTGGGATGGCGGTTGACGCCCCGGCGCGATGGGGCCGGGTCTTCCGAGAACCTTTTCCAGATTGAAGACTATATCAGCGAAGTGGTGGTTCCTGAAAAGTCAAAATTCGTCGGTCAGACGATTTATCATCTTACGTCGAAGCTGGAAGGGGATGTGGAAGCCACGATCGTGGGGCTTGTGCGCCAGGACAAGCATATACCGGTGCCGTCATGGCATCAGATTATCGAGGCAGGGGACATTCTGGTGGTGGAGGCGACCCCGGAAGATTTGAAATCGATGATCGATATTGCGGACCTTGAACTGGCCGAATGCAAGGGGGATTGCAAAGCGACGCTGGGTTCGGATGACATCAGTGTCATTGAAGCCGTGATCACGCCGGAATCGCCCATGGCCGGGCACACGGCGATCGGGCTCAATCTCCGCAGGATACACCGGGTCAACCTGTTGTCCGTTGCGCGCCAGGGTGAGCGGCTCAAGACGCGGCTCGGGCGGACCCGCCTGGTCATTGGTGACATTCTCCTTCTGCAGGGGAGCCAGGAAAGCCTGCAGTCCGTTATCAAACAGTACAGGCTGCTGCCCCTGGCCGAGAGGGGGCTTCGGCTGGATCAGCCAAAGAAGGTTCTTCCGGCGGTGGGGATTTTTGCTGCGGCTATGGCGCTGGCGGCGTTGAACGTGCTGCCGGTTCACGTGGCGTTTACCGGGGCTGCCCTGGTGATGGTGCTGGTTGGCTTGATTTCGGTGAGCCAGATATACGATGGCATTGACTGGCCCATCATTATTCTTCTGGGCGCAATGTTTCCGTTGGGGGAAGCCCTGGAGAGTACCGGGGGGGCGGAGTTGATTGCCGGCCAGCTTCTGGTTTTGTCGCATCATTTTTCACCGGCTGTCACTGTGGCGATACTGCTGACGGCGACCATGATGCTTTCCAACGTGATCAACAACGCGGCGGCTGCGGTTTTGATGGCGCCCATCGGCATCAGCCTGGCAAACGGGATGGGCGTGTCGGTTGACCCGCTTTTGATGGCAGTGGCGGTGGGGGCATCGTGCGCGTTTATGACGCCGGTGGGCCACCAGTCAAACGCCCTGGTCATGGCGCCCGGTGGTTACCGATTTGGCGATTACTGGCGGTTGGGGCTGCCGGTTTCCATTGTGGCCATTGTTGTGGCGGTGCCGTTGATTATGTTGGTATGGCCGCTCTAAGCATGACGGCTTTGTAAAAAGCTCAATATCTGCGTTGCGGTCAATTGTTGAAGAATCTCACGTACGGCTAAGTACGATCAATTCTTCAACAATTGCCCGCGCCTTGATCTTGAGCTTTTTACAAAGCCGTCTGAAAACGACTTTTTAAGGGTTCGTCAATATCTGCGTTGCGGGCAATTTCCGGAGAACCTCATCGCGCCGGAGCAATCATTCCCAGCGGTCGCCCTTTTTGCTTAAATCGATGGTTTCGTCGCTTTTGGGGCCGGGTTCGGCGTCGGGCCCGGGTCCGGGGCGTGTCCGGGAACCTCCGGGGCCTCGCGGCCTGCGCATGTACCCGGGCTTGGTGGTGTCCGCCACCACCATGGTCAGAAACCAGTTGACGACGCTGATGACGATCGCTCCGAATATGGTGCTCCAGAAGCCCACCACGTTGAACGCGTCCCCGATCATGCCGGATGCCATTCTGAGCAGGAGGGCATTGATAACGATTGTAAACAGGCCAAGGGACATGATGTTGATCGGCAGCGTGAGGATCAGCAGGATCGGCTTGAAAAACATGTTCAGAAAGCCGATTGCGGCCGCAGCCAGAAGGGCGGCAAAAAAACCGGACACCTCTATATTTTCGATCAGTATTGCCGCAGCCAGAACGGCAACAGTCAGGATAAGCCACTTGGCCGCCAGAAGCCCTAAGAATGTCATTTGCGGCGATTGGTTGCCGTAATAATAAAAGCGCCCGTTTTCAAATTTGAATTTGCGGTTCAATGTCTTTCCCGTCAATGGTTATATGCAGCCTGCCCGATTCATCACGGTACAGGGCCACGGATGCATTGGATTTGCCCCGAAGTTCAGGGTGCCTGCTTCTCAAAAGCCCGAAATCCAAGGTTTCAAGGGCTTCCTTAAATATGTCAATGCGAGCCTCGATCTCTTCAGCCGGATCTCCACAACCCTTGAAATACTCAGACAAGGCAATATTATATCGTTTTTTGATTTCCGTTTCAATACAATGATGTTTCAATGAAAGTTTATGGTTCATTTTTGTTCACATTTCTGTTAAATAAGTGCGGTTAATAATTTGACGAACCCATAAAGTCGAAATCAGACGACTTTGAAAAACGTCCAAGATCAAGGCTTGCGCAATTTTTGAAGAATTGAGCGTACTTAGCCGTACGTGAGATTCTTCGGAAATTGTGCGTAACGCAGATATTGGACATTTTGCGAAGTCGTCAATAATTTGGTTGTT
>SKZX01000324.1 GCA_007127175.1 Desulfobacterales bacterium | reverse complement strand
GAAGCGCGCTGTTTCCGATTGGGTGATGGAAACAAATGATGGACAAGACGGGTGTATCATGCTATTTATTTTGGGCTTGTCGGGTCAACGCATTCCGGCAGGACCCGGGCTTAAATCCGGGTATATGCATCCGTAAATGGAAAATCAGCCTGCAAGCGGTTCATCCTTTTTCAGGGACAAAAGAAAAAAATCGGAGGAAACATGAGCAAAAGCGCATTGGACGGTATCACGGTCCTGGACCTGTCCAGGCTGCTTCCCGGCCCCTATGCATCGATGATCCTGGCGGACCACGGCGCACGGGTGATCGCCATAGAAGACCGCCGGTTTGCCGGCGAAGCCATGCGGGACGCCAGCTTCAACCGGAACAAGGAGCACATGACCCTCAACCTCAAGTCGGCGCAGGGGAAAGATATTTTTTTTACGATGGCGGCAGCAGCCGATGTGGTGCTGGAAGGCTTCCGCCCCGGCGTGACAAAACGACTGGGCGTCGATTACGAATCCATCGAGAAAATCAACCCGTCGATCGTTTACTGCTCAATTTCCGGGTACGGCCAGACCGGGCCTTACCGGGATGTCGCCGGCCATGATGTCAATTACCTCAGTGTCGCAGGCGTTCTGGACCTGATCGGTGAGGCAAAAAGGGCGCCGGTTATTCCCGGCATACAGATCGCCGACATGGCCGGGGGAGGGATGAACGCGGTGATCGGCATCCTGATGGCCATCATCGAACGGCAGCGGACCGGCAGGGGGCAATATATTGACATATCCATGACCGACGGCAGTTTCAGCCTTCTGGCCCTTGCTTTCACAATGCAGCAGATGACGGGACAAACGCCAAAGCGGTCCGATTTTCTGCTGGCCCACCGTTATGCCTGTTACAACACCTATGAAACCGGTGACGGCCGTTTTTTGTCTGTCGGGGCCGTGGAAAACCGCTTCTGGAAAGTGCTGTGCGAATATTTCGATGTTCCGGAATACACCGGCCTTCAATACGACGACGCCCGGCGCTTAGAAATTATCGAATTTTTTCGGGAGCGCTTCAAAGAACACCCCTTATCGTACTGGGAAGATGCTTTTGCCGGAAAAGACATCTGCTGGGCCCCGGTGCGGACGATGGCGGAGGCCTTTGAAGACCCCCTGTTTCAAACCCGGGAAATGGTTGCCGGAATAGAGCGGCCCGGGGAAAAACCTTTCAGGGCCATTGGCACACCCATCAAGCTTTCCCGGACACCCGGCCGACTCCGGACCCATCCCCCGGCATTCGGGCAGGATACCCGCCGGATTCTGATGCAGATGGGCTATTCGGAATCGGATGTGGCAGCCCTTGAAGCAGCGGGTGTTTTTTGATGCACCACCCCCTCAAAACACATAACATGGCCAGACGGTGATTCCATCGAATCATAACAGGGTGAGGCATTAAATATTCTCATCGATGACAGGACGACCATATGACGACAGCACTTGAAAAAGCCAAGAAAAACCCGGATTCCATGAAGGCGAAGATCCTGTTGGCCGCACGGAAAATATTCGGGCAATACGGTTTTCACGGGACGACGACCCGTATGATTGCAAAAGCCGTCAACATTGACATTTCCACCCTTTACTACCATTGGGGAGAAAAGGGGGATCTGTACGAAGCCGTTATCCGGGACATTAACGAAGGTCTCCGGTTGAAGCTCGTGGAAGTGGAAAAAAAGGTCAAGGGCAAGCCCCTGGGAACACGGCTCGAGATTGCCATCGATGTAATGGTGGATTATCTTTTTGTTCACCCGGAGATTTCCAACCTGACGCTGCTGCGTTATTTCATGAAAACACGGCACGGGAAGATAATGGATATTCAGGTGCCGGAATATATATCCGATATCGCCTATTCCATGGGGTTGGCAGACGACCGGAAAAACGTCTCCCCGGCGGCCAGGATGAAAGTCCTCAGCATCATGAATGCCATCCATAATTACGTGTCCGGGGAAAACTTTTTCCGTCCCATGCTCGGCCTTGAGCGAAAGGAATATATCCGATTGACCAAGGAAACCCTGAACTTTTTCAACTTGGCGGCATTCACATAACCGGTTCTGACGGTCTGCGGTTCTGAAGACGCGGTTGAACCTGTCTCAAAATTGTCTTTTGGTCCAAGATTTTTGTAGGGTTTTTCGAAATCGAAATCGAAATCGAACAAAAACAATACGACACTGAAACAAGAAAGGCTTGATGACTGTCGTATTTCGAAAAAAAAGAAGCCATGCTCGTTGGATTCGAGGAAATCGATTTCGATCCCGATTTCGATTTCGAAAAAACGAAATACCAGCAAGCGCATCAAAGAAATCTGAATTTTTTGAAGGGCAATATAGTAAAGGTGTGGTTTGAAAATTGACGTTTATTTATATGCAACCCTGGTCCGGCATTTGCCCGACGGCGCCGAAGGGCGATCCGTTGCTCTTGAAGCCGATGAAAACACCCATGTCCGGGATGTGATGCAGCAGCTTGGTGTTCCAGAAAAAAGCGTCAAGCTTATTTTTGTCAACGGGGTGCACGCGCAGCCGGAAACAGTTCTGAAAGACGGGGACCGGGTTGGGCTTTTTCCGCCGGTGGGCGGGGGGTAAAACCGTATTGAAGGCCTTGTCAATCCGGCGGATGAACAAAAACATGCACGGTATCCAGGGGAATAGACCCGGCAAGCGATTCGGGAGAAACCGCATTTCCGTCCAGTGATGCACCCAATTGTTTACCACCGCCCGTCACATTGAGAATGTTCTTCCAGAGCGATATAAACCTTTCCGAGGGCATTTTTATGCCGTTTTGAAGCAGTTTCGGCCCGATTGTCCGCGAACAGAGGTTGAAAAGTTTGATGGTGACCTGAATGGGGCCGGTCTCTGTTTGCCCTTTAATTGAATCCGGTGCGCACCGGGGTCGAAGCGCCGCATATTTCCCCTGCCGTCTGAAGGCGGCGCCGAAAAGGCCGGGCAGGGCGCCTGACAGGGCAATGGTGGATGGCCCTTCGATGCGCCATCCCTCGACGTCGTCCACCGGCCGGCCGTCATAGAGAATGGTCTTGACGTGGTTTTCAATATCGTCTGCAGCCAGCCCCAGGTGCTGCCTGAGCAGGTCGCCGATGGATGTGCCGGCCGGTACGTCGATAAAGAATCCGTACCCGGAAAAAAGCGAATAAATGCCGGTGCCGGCCCCGGCGGACGGTACAATATCGAT
>SKZX01000145.1 GCA_007127175.1 Desulfobacterales bacterium | reverse complement strand
ATGACCGCCCTCATGCAGGTTTTTTTCAAGATAACGGAAGGGCAGGTACCAAACCCGGAATGGGAAACCAAACTTGAAAGTGTCTCTTCCAAGTTCCAGGAGTTGACTGCCAAAGCAAAAACAACGGGACAAACAGAGGCGCCGGCGGATTGAGCAACGGATCCGCGCCGACTTGACAATCCCCCCTGACACTGAAATGGAGGCTGCCATATGATACCGGAAATCAAAAAAATCCTTTACGCCACAGACCTGTCTGAAAGCTCCCGCATGTCGCTTTCATGGGCCATGGCGCTGGCTGCAAAACACAACGCGCCGCTGCTGATGCTCAACGTGATCGAGGAGATCGGGTCTTCAAGCCCTTCCCTTCAGTTCTATCTCACGGAGCAGGAATGGGATGACCTGCAGCAGCGCATCAACCGGGACGCAGCCGAGATCATGAAAAAGAACCTGGCGGGTTTCTGCGATTCGGTAAAAGCGGAAATACCGGAATGCACGTATGTCGCTGATGAGATCATCGTGGTTGCCGGGGACCCCGTGGACAAAATCATCTCAACCGCCGTGGACCGGCACTGTGATGTCATCGTCATGGGAACGGTCGGCGCCGGCGGCCTGGTGGGCGCCATAATGGGTTCAACGGCCAGGCGAGTCCTCCGCCGGAGCCCGATCCCCGTGTTGGTCGTGCCAAAAAAAACGGGCGGCTGAAGCCTAAACAATCCAAACCCCGGAATCAATAAAATGAAACGATTACACGCTTGGGCCGGATCCATGATGCTGCTTCTCCTCCTTTCAGCCGTGCTTACCGGGTGCGAAGGAAGCGATAACGGCGGCATACTGGCGCCCCTGAACGAAGACAATGTCAACGAAACCCTGGAATGGGCCGGGCAGACCATACCCGGGTGCCGGCTGACGGGAACGGCAGCCATGCCGGCATCGGCCGCGCTGATGCAGGCCGCCATCGACGCATCCAGCATCTCATCGCAAATCGATGCGGACGCCCCCCCGTTCCAGAGGATCCTGGGGAACTGCCCCGGCAGTCCCGGAGAGCTGACCATAACCCGGGTGCGGGGTGCAGTTGACGGTTTAAAGGAAGGGTTTCAACGGGCCACATACGTATTCGACCATTTATGCATAATCGATGAAAGCCTGGGAATCCCGCAGGAAGTGACCATCAACGGTACTTTCATTGAGCAGACGGAAAGCGCGTCGGATGACCCGGATGACCCGGTTCACCGTCACACGGCACGAACGGACGGGAAAATGAAAGTGACATCACCCGATGAAACCATATGGATTGCGCTCAACGATTACACCCTGGCATATGGCAGCCCCGGGGAAGCGCCGAACCGAAACCATCCGGACGAACTCACCATTAAAACGTTAACCTTTGAATTCCAGAAGGAAAACACCAGGCATTCCCTGAGAAACATCAAAGCCGATATCTATGAGCAAGGGGACAACCGGGTCATCGACATTTACCAGGGCCGCTACTATATCGGCACCCGCCCCTACCTGAAACTTTTCACCGATCCGCCCCTGCTTTTCAGCAAAACGTCAGAAAACCTGACCGGTGGCGCACTGGTTTTTTCCGGTGCGCGGGGCGCCCGCGCCACAGTGGCCCCCAGCGCCCAAAGCGCAGCTGTTTTCGAATTCCAATTCAATGGAAGACCCCTTGATCGCAACCTGGATTGCACGGATTTCGACATGCCCATCCTGGATATCCTGACAGGTCTTTTTTAAATGCACGTCATTATGACAACCGATACCACTATAACCCCCGACGCCTGCCGGGGGTTTTTTTGCACATTTCAAAAGGCCGATCTGTTCCGCAGGTGTCTGGTGCTGGTTTTTGCGGCCGTCTTTATGGCATTCGGACTTGCCGCCTGCAAAAACGACAAGCAAAAAACCCGCGACACCATCCGTTTTGCCGTGGTCGCCGACCCGCACCTCTACGATACCGCACTGGGCGCCTCCGGGCCGGATTTTGAATCCTACGTTCAAGATCAGGTCAAAATGACCGCCCAAAGCGAGGCTGTTTTTATCGAGGCAGCCCGGATGATCATGGAAATGGAACCAAAGCCCGCATTCCTGCTCATCCCCGGGGACCTCACCAAGGACGGCGAGGAAGAAAGCCACCGGCTGATGGCAGACCACCTGCACCGCATCAAGGATTCCGGCATAGCGGTATTCGTGGTCCCCGGCAATCATGATATTGACAATCCCGAGGCCGCAGCCTATGGCGGATTCGGGTCAGTGCCGGTTTACAGCCCCAAAGCGGGGGAATTCGCGGATATTTACGCGCCATTCGGCTATGACCAGGCCATATACCGCGATCGCCACTCCCTGAGCTACATCGCCGAACCCGCGGCCGGGCTGTGGCTCTTTGCCATCGATGCCTGCCGGTACGAAGAGAACACGGACCTTCACGTTATCGGGGGCCTTTTGAAGGCCGAAACCCTGGAATGGCTGCTCATTCACCTGGAAGAAGCCCGCGAAAAAGGCAAAACCGTCATCGCCATGATGCACCACGGCCTTGTGGAGCACCTGATCGGCCATGGGGCATTCATTCCCGAAGCGCTCATCGAGGACTGGGACGCTATCGGCCGCAAACTGGCTTCAGCGGGCATGAACGTCATTTTTACCGGCCACTACCATACCCAGAACATCACCCGCCGCAGGTGGGACCCGGAAACCTTTATCGTGGAAATCCAGACCGGGTCGCTGGTGAATTACCCCGTACCGTTGCGCGTGGTGGATTTTGACATGGGCAAAGCCGAAATGGATGTGCAAAGCCTTTTCGTCAAAGACATCCCCAGGGAACAATACCCCGACGAATTCTGCTGTTTTGCCGCTTTTGCCAAAGACTTCTCCTACACCCACAAGCGCGACTTTGCGGTTACGCAGCTGACGGACCGGTATGATTTGACACCGGCAGAAATCGAATGGTTTGCAACAATGCTTACCGATGCCACCATGGCCCATTTTGCCGGCGATGAGGCCATGCCTATAGAAGTCCTGCTCGAGATATTCGATCACTACAACAGCGGCAACCCGGATGTCGCTGAAATTGCACAAATCCTGATAAGCCTGTACAGTGACCTCCCCCCCCAAGACAATGACGCGGTGATCCGCCTTAAACCGTAGGCCCCATTTCAAAACCGCATCTGAAACCCGATGCTGAAGGTCTATAGCTTTTATTTCGGTTCACATTTGAAACT
>SKZX01000389.1 GCA_007127175.1 Desulfobacterales bacterium | reverse complement strand
TTCAATGTTGAGCCTGGGGCAAGAACACCGAGCGGTCAAAACCGACTTCTTCACGAAACCAAACCTTCCTGTCACCCGTTTATTCTTTGTCATTAGCGGTGCGTTCTAATCGATGGCGTTTTAATTGGATTTACACGGATTAGCAGAATTTCGAGATGTAACGTTACCAACTTGGCGGTTTCACGTATTGTTTTTACGCAGCATAAAAACAGTGGCGACCGGAAAATATTGACACACAATGCCCGCCTTGCTATCAATGATGATCGAAAAAGCAATTTTTTTCCTCCCCTTTAGATGACCGAAAAATTAAGTTCTTTTACATAAAAGCAAGTTTTTATCCCTCGAAAAACTCTTCAACGGAGGTTCTTTCAATGACAAAAAATATGTTATCTTTTTTCCCCTTATTGCTGCTTGCCTTTTCATTATGTCTGACAACGGGCGCAACCGGGGCGCATGCCAGGGATGCCCTTCTTGATGGAACCTTTGAGGGCGTGTGGTTTCAACCCGACAGTTCCGACATGAATCTTGACTGGTTTGTAATGGACTTCGACGGAAGGGGGAACTGGAGCATGCCCGAAGACCCTTCCTATTATGGCAGCTATGAAATCGACGGCCAAGGCAGGCTCGTCGTTTTACAGGCCGACACCGGCGCGGGAAGCGTTACCTATATCGGATCCGTCTGTCCGCAGGGTGTTCTCATTTCTCTCCCGGACCCTTCGGAGAGCCCCAACCCAGGAATTTCCATTGCCTTGAAACGTCCCGGCTCCCCCTCCCAGCTTCAGGATCCTGCAGGGAAACGGTTCAACATGGTGGACTTCACATATCGCAGACAACAACCGGAAATCCTCGCGGGGTTCATTGAATTCGACCCATCGGGCGAAACCCTGGCCATGTACGCAAACCGATACAGCGAGGAGCCCGATGAGTTCGACGGCCGACTTGTCGATCCCCCCGGTAATATACCCTACACTTACGCCGACGGGCGCATCCTGATGGGCGAGACCCCTATCGGGACCATCAGCCCGGATGGCAGCTGGATCATTATCGCCAAGCAGGATGAGAATGAACCCGGCATCATCCTGATGAGCCAATCCGACGATGTCGGAACGGAAGCACTGGAAGGCCTATACTTTCGAACCTTCTGCTCACGCTATACCCATGAGCCGGAAAGCCGGGCCGGAACAGTAGGCCCCATGGCAATCGACGGCGCGGGCAACTGGCAGATCCATGGGGGTCCCGGCGGAATTTACGATTTTCTGGATAATCGGGGCCGCCTGGAAATTATTCAAACCAATCCCACCAACCTTGTCATCACCCGGCATGGCGCTGCCAGTCCGTGCGGGAATGTGATCTTGGTGCCGGACATGGACGGCGGCGAACGGGGGGTTTCCCTGCTTGTCAGCACACCCCTTCCGGATGCGGAAGACCCCTCCGATCCGGAAAACGGCGATCCTGCCGACCCCGGCGATGATGATCCAAACGACGAAGAACCCGGTAAAGGCGGAGGCGGCAGTAGCAGCGGCTGTTTCGTCCAAAGCCTTAAGTAACTGACAGGGAATGCCTTTCCAGGAAAGGCCTCTTTTTTCGATCGAACATGGAGATCAATGGCATGGATGCGAAGACAAAATGCTAAAATGCCGAAGCCGCCCGAAACAATCCGGCCGCGCTGGTTTCAATCAAGGGATTTTTTCTGGCCTTATTGGTAGTTTTTGGTAATGGGATGGATGCGCCCGGGGCCATGGCCGGGGAGCGGTACTCACCCAGCGCGCCCTTGGTGGATGGCTGGGTAACAGGCATGCCGGCCTTAAGGGAGACGAAGTTTGGACCGCTTCATGTTTCAGTCCCGATGTCAATCCCCGCTGAAACATGAAGCGGAAAACACATTCACCCCCAGCAACCCTCCTGCCAAGGCCTCCCGCAGCATCAGGATTCTTCATCCTTGATGTGCTTGTTTATCGCATCCACTTTAACTTTACTGAATGGTTTTAGCGTGTTTATTTTACACAAGCCCTGCTTCTGATCACCTTACGGGCCTGGAACTTATTCTTCGTCTTCTTCGCTGCTATAATCAATATAATGGATCGAACCATCCGCCAGTCGCACAAACCATGTTCCAACCTGGTTGCCGAGATTATAGTTACCTTCCCGAAGTTTATTCCCATCTTCATCCCAGGAGATGTAGAGACCATGGGCAATATCATTAAGATAGGAGATTTCTCGGCTTTTTCTCCCGTTTTCGTGCCACGAAGTCCACTTCCCATGCCGTAAACCCATATCATAGTATCCATCAAGGCCTTGATATCCGTTTTCCCAAAAATTCACATATCGGCCATGATATTCCCCTTCATAGTAACAATATGCCCAATCAACCTGAGTTTGTTCAATGTCGTGAAAAGAAACATAAGGCCCGTGCCTTATTCCGCTTTCATTGACATGGTAATACCTCCAATCAACCTCCACTTTTTGGAGGTTGGAATAGTCCGGGTCCCAACCGCATTCATGATCATATTCCCCATCATCCATGCTAATCGTTAAGATAAAATCAGATCCACTCGTAGTCGTCAGCCCGATATACCAAGTACCAACTTCCGGCGATGGAAAAACGCAAACCGCATCTTGGAGTGGTTCGGCCTCTTCAAGGCAATCGTATGTATAGTCCCTCACCATATCCATATCCGGCGGAGAGTGCTTTGAAACAATAAGAACAATAAGGCCGACTACTCCCGTTACTTCAACTTTCAGCTCCTTCGTACCGGGGGGGACTTCAACATGCCGGTGTTTCCATTTATGAGGATTGAGATACCCTGTTTCCTGCGGCTGAGAAGGAACAGAATCCCTTTTGGAAGAACCACTGTCACTACCGCCAGTTGCGATAATCGAAACCATCCCGACAAGAAAAACAGCAACTATTGCAGAAAGACGAATCGACTCAAAGAAAAACCGTGAATGCTTCATTTACACTCCTCCCCATTTCTCCATGGTTGAATACCACTCTTTTCAACGTGAAGCCTTAACACGCTTTTGTTAGCCTATGTTCCGGTTTTCAGATTATTTCGGAATAATTTATTTGACTTGAACAAGGTGACATTTTTCAAAAATAGCAGCAAGTCATTCAGTTGCTTTATCCTGCGCAACCTGGCTATCTTATCATGCTTAAAAAAACAGATCGAGATAGTAAGACCCGTGGCTTTCCGTCCCTGCCTCGCACCAGGTTTGGCTTAATATTCATA
>SKZX01000011.1 GCA_007127175.1 Desulfobacterales bacterium | reverse complement strand
GTGGATTTCTGCCTGACCGAGGACAATCGGCCGCAGCGGCTGATCGAGGGAAAGCGGGCCGATGAAAAGCCCGGCCGGGGGTTGATCAATTTTTCCCGGCGCTATGATATCCCGGCAATGCAGGTGGTCTTGCATTTGAAGCAGGAGCGGAAAAAGCAGGACATCGAAGTGCGCAGGGGCGGGGATTTTCTCAAGACATTGATGATTTAATCCTGTTGACAGCAGGGCGGTGCTTCGTGCCCGGGGTGCCGGCCTTGCGATTACCCTTCAGGTGGGACTGTGTTATTATGGAAGCGTCGTTTTTCCTGAACCAGATGATTAAATGGTCTTTGATGGGCCTAGTTTCCTATTGCTGCGGGTTGCTGGCAGTGTACAAAGCGGTTAAAGTCAATTACACCCGCAAGATTGTCCATTTTTCTATTTTTCTCATACCGATTTACCTGGACCAGGTATTGGTTTTTGAACGCACGCTCACCGTGTCCTTAATCAGTTCCTTTGCGGGTATTGCCATACTGCTCGTATATTTGGAAGCCTTACGGGAGCGGGTTTCTTTTTTTTATTTTATGTTCAATGCCATTGACCGCCCCGAGGACCGCCCCTATACCCTGTTGTGGCTGTTTACGCAGACGCTCGTGGCATACATTGTCATTGTTCCCTGTATCTACATTTTCATTATGTACGACATGCGGTCCCTGATCATGATCCCCCTTTTGATTACAGCCATCGGAGACGGGCTTGCCGAACCCGTGGGCGTTCGATTCGGGCGGCATAAGTACCGGGTCAGCGCCCTTACCACAAACCGGGTATATTACCGCTCCCTGGAGGGCAGTTCATGCGTTTTTATTGCCAGCCTTGTGATTGTCGGCGCGCATCATGCTCATTTTTCCACGACTCAGTTTATTGCGGCCATGGTGGTGATGCCGGTCGTAATGACGCTTACCGAGGCGTTCAGCCCGCATACCTGGGACACGCCCACCTTGTTCCTGGCGGGGTACCTGGTCCTGTTCGGCATCGCCTTCATTTAAGAGGGATGACAGGTGATGGCGGGGTCGGCCAAAGATAAACGCTGTACTGCATTTTTGTATACCGGCCATCTCAAAAAAAGATCAAGTGGGGTAGAAAATGCGGGGAGGGTGGTTTTTACCACTCTTTGATTTCCTGGGCAGCGCGGTTTTCCCTGTGCCCCGGTGCATCGTTAAGCGCGATTATGATTATGGTTTTACCAGCGCCTAAGGCATGGCAAGCATCTCGATGATGCGCTCCTGAAACCCGGCGAGGACCTCGCGGATGTCTGTGTCATCCGGGTCCAGGATGACGGAAAACATGGACATGCCTTCCAGGAACGCCACAATGGCCATGCTGACCTGCTTTGCTGCGGCCGGGTCAGCGGTTGCCCCGCGCAGGATAAAGGCCAGAGCCGCCATCCATTCCCGGTAAGCCTGCCGGAGCCTTTCCCTGACGGCCGGGTTGTATACGGCGATTTCCCAGATTTCGATAAAGACCACGGACAGCTGCCGGTCCAGGGTGATCCGGTCGTTCATGAGGTCAAAAACCGCGGCCGCCAGGTCCTTTCCAGTGATCCCTCCGGCCTGCTTTTCCGTCAGCCATTGTTCAAACATCGCCTTGTAGCGGCCGATGACATGATCGATATAGTGGAGCAGGATATCTTCCTTGCTCTGGAAATAATAGTGGAGCAGACCGTGATTGACGCCGGCTTCCCGGGCGATATCCTTGATGGAAGTCTGGTCAAAGGGTTTTTCCGTGAGGCAGACGTGGAGCGCCTCCAATATGCGTGTCCGCTTTTCTTCCTGAGCGTTTTTTCGGCCCATGCTGATTCCTTTGAAATATTAATTGACAAATCGTTTTGAACTTTATAATTTATTGGTCAACTAACTAAATATCATTTTTTATTGTTGCCGTCAACAGCAAAGGTTGCCTGCACACGGCAAGAAAGATAAAAAACAGGCCTGCTGAAAATGCAATGATTTTAATCATCAATCAAGGGTGAATTTCCAAGGATGCATTTTCATACGAATTGCAATACATATTAACATAGGAGGAAGCGCATGACGGATTACCGATCCAAAAGCTGGTGGCTGGAGTCCCTGCCCGAAGCCATTACCCCCAACCCGGCGCTCACCGGCCGAAAAACTGCGGACGTGGCCGTCATCGGCGGCGGGTACACCGGGCTGTCCGTGGGCTATCATCTCAAGCAGATCAACCCGGACATGGACGTCCGCATCATCGAATCCGATGTGTGCGGGTACGGGGCTTCGGGGCGAAACGGCGGGTTTTCCATGACCCTGTTCGGCCTGACCAAGGGCATCACCAAGTTCCGGTTCAACGACCGAAAGGCCCGGGCCGCCCATGTTTACATGGAAAACGCCGTGGACTACCTGCATGATGTCATTACCCAAAACAACATCGAATGCCAGTACGAGCGCAGCGGATACCTTTTGGTGGGCACCAGCCCGGGCCAGGTCCGGCGGGTGGCGCATGACTTCAGGATCATGGAAAAATGGGGCCTGGGCGGGGTGGAGCGCTGGGACCGCGCCCGGCTGGCCGAGGAATTTCACACGGATTACTATAAAATAGGGTGGTTCGAACCCCGGTGCGGCATCCTCAACCCGGCACGGCTGGCCCGGGGCATGAAAAACTTGGCCGAATCCCAGGGCGCGGTCATTTATGAAAATTCCCCGGTGAAAAGTTTCGGGCGAAAAACCGGGGGCGGCTTCGTGGTCAACACCGATAACGGCATACTGGAAAGCGAATACCTGGTGCTGGCCACCAACGCCTACTCGGTCCTCTTTCCCGAGCTTAGAAAGCTCCAGTACCCGGCGTTCACGCATATTGTCATGTCCGAACCTTTAACCCCGGAACAATATGACGCCATCGGCTGGAAAAACCGTGCCGGGGTGGAAGACGCCCGGGACCTGATCCATTATTACCGGCTCACCGCGGACAACCGCATCGTCATGGGCGGCGGGGACGTCACCCTGGGGTACGGCGCGGACCTGGACAAGGACCTCAATGAAAAGACATTCGCCATTTTGAAGGCCCACGTGACCGAGGTCTTTCCCCAGCTTGAAGGCCTGCGCTTCACCCACCAGTGGGGCGGGCCGGTATCCATCACCACGGATTTGTCGCCGGTGATCGGCTACCTGGGCAAGGACAAAAAGGCCATCTTTTCCATGGGCTGCATCGGCCACGGGGTGTCGCTGACCACCTACAACGGCAAAACCATTGCCGAG
>SKZX01000190.1 GCA_007127175.1 Desulfobacterales bacterium | reverse complement strand
GGGACAGATTTATTTTTTGCTTTTCCAAAGCAAAAAATAAATCTGTCCCCTTTTTTTATGCCCAGTGGTTGAGGATGGCGTCGCAAAGGCCGTCGATGGTGTAGGTGTCCGCCTCCACCGAGACGGTAAACCCGTTTTCAACGGCAGTCTGGGCCGTGATCGGACCGATGGCCGCAATCGTGATGCCGGACATCAGGGCATCGAATTCGTCTGCGGGGAGCAGTGCCTTGAAATTGGTGACGGTGGATGAGCTGGTGAAGGTGACCATGTCGACGGTTTTTTCGCGGAGCGCCGCTATCAACTCTCCTGTATTCGACGCATCGGATACCGCATGGTAGGCGATAATCTCTTCCACCGTCGCACCCATTGCCGACAACTCCACCGGAAGCACCGGACGGGCGCCCGCGGCACGGGGCAGCAGAATCCGTTTGCCGGCAACATCTTTATCTTTAAAAGCGTCCACAACGGATTCGGCCCGGAAGCTCTCCGGGATGATATCGGCGTTGAGCCCGAAGCTGTTCATTTTTTCAGCGGTTGCCGGCCCGATGGCGGCGGTCTGGATGTGCCCGAGCGCCCGCGTGTCTTTCCCAAGGGCCTGCAGGCGCGAGAAAAAGATTTCAACCCCGTTTACGCTGGTGAAAACAAGCCAGTTAAAAGTTTGGACCGATTGGATGGCCGCGTCCAGAAGTGTGGTGTCTTTAACCGCTTCAATACGAATGGCCGGGTATTCCAGGCATTCGGCGCCCATGTCGGATAGCTTCCTGAGCATGTCGCTGGCCTGTTTTCTCGCCCGTGTCACCACGATGCGCCGGCCGAAAAGGGGACGGTCTTCAAACCATCTCATTTTTTCGCGCAGCTCGACCACCCGGCCCACCACGATGATGCAGGGCGGTTTCAGGCCGGCTTGCGCAACGTTTTCAACGATGGCGTCCAGGGTGCCTGTGACCGTCTCCTGGGCCGGGGTGGTGCCCCAACGGACCAGCGCCACGGGGGTTTCCGGGCTCATGCCGCAACCCGTCAGCCGTGCCGTGATTTGGGGCAGGTTTTTTACGCCCATGAGAAAGACAAGGGTGCCGCCGGTTTTTGCCAGGGCGTCCCAGTTGATCATGGATTCGTCCTTGTTGGGGTCTTCATGGCCGGTGATGAAGGTGACCGAGGACGTGTACTGGCGATGGGTCAGGGGGATGCCCGCATATGCCGGTGCGGCCACGGCGGATGTTACCCCGGGAACAATTTCAAAGGGAAGGTTTCGAGCGATGAGCGCTTCGATTTCTTCCCCTCCCCGGCCGAAAATAAAAGGGTCTCCGCCTTTGAGCCGTACGACCCTGTTTCCGGCGGCGGTTTTTTCCACGATCAGGGCGTTGATCTGGTCCTGGGTAAGGGTATGGTCCCCCCCTTTTTTTCCGGCATAGATGAGCTCGGCATCTTCAGGGGAAAGTGAGAGGAGTTGCCTGGACGCAAGATAGTCGTATATAATGACATCGGCTGAAGCGATGCAGTCGATGCCTTTTTGCGTCACCAGGCCGGGGTCTCCGGGGCCGGCGCCCACAAGGTATGCTTTTCCGGTCATTGTTGCTCCGCCTGCTTGATGAGTTTTTCAACGATTTCCCCGGCACCGAGCGCGACCAGGCGCCGGGCAAGCTTTTGTCCCAGCAGTTCGGCATCACCGGCCGCACCGGTGATGTGGTCCTTGTAGATGACCGAACCGTCAATTTCCGCCACAAGGCCGGTGAGGGACAGTTCGTTCCCGTTTTCTGAAACCGTCCCGAACGCCGCAATGGGGACCTGGCAGCCGCCTTGGAGGACTTTTAAAAATGCCCGTTCGGCACGCACGGCGGAAGCTGAATCGCCATGGTGAAGGGGTGCGGCCATGTCGTTAACGAGGGTGTCGTTTTCCCGGGTTTCAATGCAAAGCGCCCCCTGGCCGACAGCCGGAAGGATGATATGGGGCGCAATTTCCTGGGTGATACGGTCCGCCAGGCCGAGCCGTTTCATGCCGGCGGCCGCGAGCACGATGGCATCCAGGTTTTCTGTTTCCAGTTTCCTAAGCCGTGTGTCAAGGTTGCCGCGAAGCCCGGCAATCTGGAAATCGGGCCGGAAATGAAGCAGCTGGGATGCCCTGCGAAGGCTGCTGGTGCCGATGACGGCCCCTTCGGGCAGTTCTTCAACCGGCCGGCCGCTTTTTGTGATCATCACGTCATAAGGGGTTTCGCGCTTGGGCACGCAGGAGATCGACAGGCCTTCGGGCATTTCACCGGGCATGTCCTTCATGCTGTGGACGGCCAGGTCGACCCTGCCGTCCAGCAGCGCCTCCTCGATTTCCTTGACAAAAAGGCCTTTCCCGCCGACCTTGGCAAGGGGGACGTCCAGGATTTTATCCCCGGTGGTTTTGATCACATTCAGCACGACACTCAGGCCGGGGTGATGGCGCACCAGTTCGTCCCGGACCCATCCGGCCTGCCAGAGGGCCAGCTGGCTTCCCCGGGTGCCTATGGTGAGCGTTTTTTTCATACGCCGCAACTGGTGCAGCTTGTGGCGGAACAGGTGCCGCACGCGGACGCGCCCGCGGATTTGCCGACGGTCTCGCCGCCGCTTCCCTTGCTGATGAACCCGCACGCGGACATGAGGCGCCGGATATCTTCCGTGCCGCAGCCCGGGCAAATGGGTGTTTCTTTGCCCATGACAAGGGTTTCGAACTTCTTGTCGCAGGCTTCACAGAAATATTCATATATGGGCATGGGATTGCTTCTCCTTGCAAACAATGCGCATGATTTTTCCGGGGTCGGGATCGGTATCGGGGTTGGGAAAAAAATAAATCAACGTCCGACCCCGATACCGTCTCCGACCCCGACCCCGATAAAACCGTCTGCAACAGGGCCCTGCAACAAACCGGGGTTGCGATCAAAGGGGCTTCACTGCCGGGCAAAACAGACCAAAACAAATAATCATAAACATTATAAACTATCCTATAAGCGATAAATTGTAAAGACAATAAGATCGCTTTCTGCAACGCGCAATGAAAACCCGAAAAAAAGCCCCGGTGGGGTATGGTGGTCAATCCGGTTTTCAAATGCCCCGGCGGGGTGTTCGGTTCAATCCGGTGTTCAAATGTCCCGGTGGGGTATGGTGGTCAATCCGGTTTTCAAATGCCCCGGCGGGGCATGAGTGTATAGCCGGTGGTTTCAACCACCGGTCGGTAATCGACCCCCCTAAAACCGGAGTCCTGAAGGGACGGCATACAACATATATCGTCCCTTCAGGACTCTG
>SKZX01000235.1 GCA_007127175.1 Desulfobacterales bacterium | reverse complement strand
TGCTCGAGGTGCTCAAGGAAAAAATGCAGACACCCATCGATATCGAATTCGCTTTCGATGGAAAGCATTTGTACCTGCTTCAGTGCCGTTCCCAAAGCTCCGGTGAGGAAAGTGCCCCCGGACCGATACCCAAGGACATCGAGAAGAAGGATATTGTTTTTTCGGCCAAAAAGCATATATCCAACGGTGTTATTTCCGATATCTCCCACATTGTTTACGTCGACCCGGAAGGGTATAACAGCCTTCAGTCCCTGGACGACCTTGCTGCGGTCGGCCGTGCCGTTGGAAAGATCAACGCCTTGCTGCCGAAGCGGTGCTTCATCCTTATGGGCCCGGGGCGCTGGGGCAGCAGGGGGGATATCAAGCTTGGGGTGCAGATCAGCTATGCTGATATCAACAATTGCGCAGCGATCATAGAAATTGCAAAGAAAAAGTCAAACTATGTTCCTGAATTGTCATTTGGTACGCATTTCTTTCAGGACCTCGTTGAAGCCAATATCCGCTACCTGCCGCTTTACCCTGACGACGAGGGCATTATTTTCAACACGGTCTTTTTTTCGCGTTCCAGAAATACCCTTCCGCAGCTGCTACCGGATTACAGCGGGCTTGCGGACGTCATCAAGGTTATCGATGTCCCTGTTTCAACGAACGGGAAAGTGCTGCAGATTTCAATGAATGCTGAGATCGGCGAAGCAATCGGTTTCCTGGCGGAGCACTCCGGGGAAAAAACCGTTCATATCAGCGAAATACTGGCAAACAAGAAGTTTGAACGATACGAGGACGTCCGGTTTGACGATAAGTTCTGGCAGTGGCGGTCTTACATGGCGGAATGCATCGTCGAACGGCTCGATCCCTCGCGTTTCGGTGTAAAAAGCGCATACCTGATCGGCAGCGTCAACAGCGGCACGGCCGGTCCGGGCAGCGACATCGACATGATCCTTCATTTTGTCGGGGATGCCAACCAGCGTAAAAGCCTGGAATTGTGGCTCGAGGGCTGGAGCCTGGCGCTTGCGGAAATCAATTATCTGAAAACCGGGTATTCATCCGAGGGGCTGCTGGATGCCCACATTATCACCGATGAAGACATTGCCAATAAAACGTCTTACGCGCATAAAATAGGTGCGGTGACGGATCCTGCAACACCCATTTCTGTTTTCGGGAAAAAAAACAGGCGCTGACCCCGTGAACTGAATCAAACGGACCGAATCGGAGTCCGGCTTTTCAGTCCAGGCGCTTTCAACAAAAACACCCGGTAAAGGGAGGTAAGACAATGGAAAACAAATTGACACCAAACGGAAGCAGCCATGCAGAGACCGGCCTTTTTACACCCGAGCGAAAAATGGCGGCGGGCGTATATATTCTCTACCTGGTCAGCTTGCTTATCGGCATCACCTCAATTGTCGGCGTGGTCGTTGCGTATATCTACCAGGGGGACGCATCTGAAACGATCAAAACCCACTTTCGTTTCCAGATACGCACCTTCTGGATAGGTCTTTTGCTCGGCATCGTGGGCCTGCTGCTATCGGTCGTACTGATCGGGTTTCTGGTCCTGCTGTTTCTGCTGGTGTGGTTTGTCGTGCGCTGTGTGCTCGGCTTGAAATACCTCAACGAAGGAAAGCCGGTGCCCAACCCGGCCTCCTGGATGTTCGGTACCTGACGCTGCTTCGTTGATGCGCCTGGCCGCCCGCAGGGTTCCCGGGATGTCACCCCGCAACGGTAAGAACTTCCCGGACCTTACGGGAAAGTTCAGAGACGCTGAAAGGCTTCTGAATAAAATTTAAATCCTTTTCCAGGACGCCTTTGCTGGAGATCATATCCGCTGTGTGGCCGGACATGAAAAGGCACCGGATGCCCGGATTAATGGCGGCAATGCTTTTGGACAGGGCGGGGCCGTTCATGACCGGCATCACCACATCGGTCAGAAGCAGGTGAATGCTGCTATCGTAATTCCTGACGGTGCTGATCGCATCTTTCGGGCAGGTTGTTGCAATTACCCTGTAGCCCAAAGATTCCAGCATGGTTTTACAGATATCCAGGTTCATGGGTTCGTCTTCCACCACCAGGATGGTTTCCCTGCCTTCCAAATGAGGTTTTTCGTGTTGCGCGTCTTGGATTGCTTCGGCGGGGCCTTTCGTGTAAGGTGGGAAGTATACCCTGAACGTCGATCCCCTGCCGGGTTCGCTGCTGACATTGATGAAACCGTTGTTCTGCCGGATTATTCCGTAAACCGTTGCGAGCCCCAAGCCCGTCCCCTTGCCGGTTTCCTTTGTCGTAAAAAACGGGTCAAAAACTTTGTCCACTATCGCCCCGTCGATGCCGCAGCCGTCGTCACTCACGGATAAAACAACATAATCGCCGGGCTTGCAGCCCCTGTGGGCTGCACAATAGGCAGCGTCAAGTGTTATTTTTCCCGTTTCAACGGTCACCTTGCCGGGGCCTGTGATGGCATCCCGCGCATTGACGCACAGGTTCGTCAAGACCTGGTCTATTTGTGAAGGATCGATTTTGACCGGCCAGAGCCGGGGGCTGGGCTGCCAGGACAGGGTGATGTCTTCGCCTATGAGACGCCTGAGGATCCTGAGCCCTTTGTTGATGGTTTCGTTCAGGTCGAGGATTCTCGGCTGGATAACCTGTTTTCGTGCAAACGTAAGCAGTTTCCGTGAAATATCCGCCGATCGGCTCGCGGCGTTGTGAATTTCCCGAAGTTTTATATACAGTGGTGACGATTCGTCCAAATTTTCAAGGGCCAGTTCAGCATAGCCCATGATGACGTTGAGCATGTTATTGAAATCATGGGCCACCCCGCCTGCAAGCTGCCCCACGGACTCCATTTTTCGTGCCTGGTTCAGTTGCTCCTTGAGCATGATCTGCTCTTTTTCCGCCTGCTTTCGCCTTGCGTTGGTGAACACCTGGGCAACGATGGATGCGGCCATGCTGGTAAAGGCCTCTTCATCGGAATGCCATTTCCGGATGGGCCCGATGTGTTCAAGGCATACAACACCTGCAAGGGACCCTTCGATAATCACGCCGGCATCGAGCAGGGATGTTATCCCCAGCGGGGCAAGGTAGGCGTCTGTCAATCCGCGTAGTCGAGGGTCGTTTTGGGCGTCTTCGGCATAAATCCGGCTTTCGGCACGCATGGTGTCAAAATAAACCGAGAAATCGGTTGTTTTTAAGACCGTCCCGCTGCTGTACCGTCCTGCGGAGGCTTGGTACAGGGAAAGGCAATGCAGTTCGGAGCCGTCATCCGATAGCATCCAAACGCTTGCCCGTTCCACCCCG
>SKZX01000253.1 GCA_007127175.1 Desulfobacterales bacterium | reverse complement strand
TATGCCGCTTTGTTGCGCGAGCCGGACCGCCTCCCGGGCCACTTCCGTTTCGCTGTAGAGAATTTTCTCCGCAAGCGCTTCAACGGCTTTCCGGTACATGTCCCTGGATTCAAAATCCATGAGACCATAGGCCCCTGACGGATCTTGCCTCAGAATCTGCTCCACAATGGAAACCTGTTCAACAAAATCTTTCCAATTTTCGGCCTCCAGGTTGCGCAGGCTCTGAATCGAGAGGGCGACCATGGCCTCGTCGGAAATCGTTTCCAGGCCGGGCATGGCCGCCGGGATAAGGTCTTGGGCACGTTCCTGTGGTTCCAGAAGGTTTCCCGCCGCCCGCGTGAGATAGTCGAGAACACCCAGCCGCAGCATCACCGGAAGCGCCCAGAGTTCACCGATATCCAGAATCGTGGATTGCTGGTAAATCGAGATAAAGCCCTTCAACTGATCGGTTTTCAGATCCGCCTGACATGCCTGGATGGCTTCCAGGGCGACCGCGTAGATGCGGGGTTTGCCCCGGAGCGCGGAGGTTTTGAGCTTGGGCAGTTGACGGTAGAATTGTACCGGCATATCCTCCTGAATACTGCGCCAGGACTCCTGGACGATGTGGAAATTGTCCAGAAGCCATTCGGATGCGGGCGACCGGGTAAACTCCTTCCCGACTTGCCGGGCGAAATACCGGTAGGCCTTCCGAAGCACTCTTTTTTGTACGTGTAAACGATTCTTGAGCCAGGCGGGATTGCCTGTCAGGCCGATGACGGAGCGGGTCAGCATCCTAATGCCCCTTTTTTTCAGCAGCCGCTGCTTCCGCCTCGGTCGGCTCTGTTCTGTCACGGGGGAAATCCTGTACGAGAAGCAGCGGTGTGGCACCATAGGCGATAAAGGTATGTGCGATGCTCCCGTAGGTCCATCTCGATTTCCCGGAATAGCCGTGGGCGCTCAAGACCACCAGGTCCGCCTTTTGCTCCTGCACCAGTTCATGGAGCCGGAGGGCTGCATCGTCGGATGTTTCCACAAGGGTTCGGGCTTCAACAGGCAAACGGGGCAGAACCGTCTCAAAATGTTTTCCCATCTCTTCGCGGTTGCGCTCCACCAAACGGTTCACCAGTTCCGAATCTTCCTGCGTCAGTTGCGTCCAGCGCGGCATTTCAGGCATGTTCACCACATGGACCAGAATGAGTTCCGCATTGTGGGCGTGGGCCAGGGTGGCTGCTGGAGGCAGGGCAAATTCAGACCTTTTCGAACCATCGAGAGGGACCAGTATCCTGCTGAAACGAAACGGCGCGGACGGCGCTTCTTCCCCATAGTGGTATGCCCGGACGATCATTATCGAGATGCGTGCGCGTAAGATGATTTTCTGGAACACGCTGCCGGCACTCCACCCGCTCAGACCGCTTCTGCCGTGACTGCTGGCCACCATCAGATCGATGCCTTTTTCCTGGATTGCTTCTATGATGCGCTGGGCTGGATGCCCCTCCTTTACCATAAAATCCGCCCCGATGCCCTCTGCTTCAAACCGGGCCCCCAATTCCGACAGATAGGTGTTGGCTTCCCTTTTATACATGCGCCATTCCAGCGGATCACTGGGCTGCAAGCACTCGGCATTTTGCGTTTTTTCCAGAACCCGCAGCAGCGTGACACGGGCGCCGAACGTCCGGGCAAACGCCACGGTGCAGGAAACGGCGCATTCGGCCAGACTGGAGCCGTCCAGCGGGATGAGGATGTGCCGAAACATTGCCCTTCTCCTTTTTGGTTGTTCCGTTATGTAGAAAGGAAGCCCAATAACAGGCGTTGCGCTTCATCCCACGGGATTTTGCGGGCATTGATATTGAATTTTTAGCTTTGCCTTCGGAGATTGACTGTTTACGAGTGCATAAAAAAATAATTGTAATAAAAAGAATAACGACTCGTTTCAGCTTGTCGATAGGGATTTGTCACATTCCTTTGAAAGACAAAGGCCTGCACTTTAATGATCACGCCAAATTGCATCCAATTATTCCTGCCAGGTACCCTTTTCTGCCGGAAAGTGACTGCTATCGTGGTTCCGCAGACTCCGGAATTTTTATCAGGCCGCAATACTTGCCGATAAAACAACCATGAATATAATTGACGGCTTCGTAAATGTCCAATATCTGCGTTGCGAACGATCTTTGAAGAATCTCACGTACGCATAAGTACTATCAATTCTTCAAAAATTGCTCACGCCTGGATCTTGAACGCTTTACAAAGTCGTCTGAAAACGACTTTTTACGAGTCCATCATAATTGGTTAAGGAAACAAATGATACAAGGGAATCAACCGACAAGCACGAAATAAAAGAGCCTTTTCGGAAATTTTAACAGCATCCCGGGCTCGATCCGCGAACCCCTGATCGTGCTTGATCAGGGCCTGAGGGTTGTATCGGCCAATAAAGCCTTTTTCCATGAAGGCCTTGCCGATAAGGTATGCGAAACGCTGACCGGCAGCAGAAAAAAGACAATAACCCGCCAGCTTGAAGTGCCAATGCGTCCGTCAGATAAAATTCAAGAATACGCTATTTTTCGCCTCCCGTTGCTTCTTCAAAAATTTCCGCGAGATGTGCGCTTACCGTTTATTTTCAACCCGGAAGTGATACCCCCAAAGGGGCACCGAAAAATGGCCACATATGACCTTTTCCAATATTTTTTAGCAAAGAAACATCACTAATTACTTGAAAATAAATTAAATTTGAGTTATAATTTTTTGTATAAAAACAATAAACGGATGGTGCGGCCTGGGCTTTCACAATAGCATCAGGTTTCGCGGCAAGTTCGACGAAGACGGGAACGTGACCCACTGTCTTTTGAACTCGCGGCGTCTCTAAAGACTATAAAATATTGGGAGATGATGATGCTTACGGCAAAACATAATCTTGTCGCGGTTGAAAAATGCCCGACGGGCATCCGGGGTCTTGATGAGATCACCAACGGCGGTCTTCCGAAAGACAGACCGACCCTGGTCTGCGGCGGCGCGGGTTCCGGCAAGACGCTTTTTGCCATGGAATTTCTGATGCATGGCGCTATTAAATACGGAGAACCCGGGGTCTTTATGACCTTTGAGGAAACACCCCAGGATCTCGCAAAAAACTTTTACTCCCTTGGTTTTGATCTGCCGGAAATGATGTCGCGCGGGCTGATCGAAACCGATCATGTAAGCATCACGCGAGGAGAAATCGAGGAGACGGGAGAATACGACCTGGAAGGATTATTCATCCGCTTAGGCGCCGCCATTGATGCCATCGGCGCCAAGCGGGTTGTCTTGGACACCAT
>SKZX01000064.1 GCA_007127175.1 Desulfobacterales bacterium | reverse complement strand
CACCACGGCCATTGAAAAACAGATGGCAAAAGGCCGTTTATCAGCTTCTGACCACAGCCGCGCCATGACCGCCCTGATACAGATGGACGGTGTATTGAAAATTATGGGGTTGACCTGAAAAGGCCATTTACGATAGCTTGTTTTCTTTTTTCCGGTAAATGACCACCATAAGGCAATGCGGGTAAAACGGATTTATCCCCGAAACCGGAATTCTTATGCACGAAGGGCCTCCGCACTGAACTGAAACGGAAACAGACAATGAGTGATACGCCAAAAAACATTGGTGAAACCGGGCAGACCGAAGACACCGAAGCGCTGTTCAACCCGAAAGACATCAACCGGTTGACCGGCGGGGGGTATACCGTCCGCACCAAACAGTATATTGTCCAGGGCTGGCGGCTTTTTCTGACCAACCCCGGGCCTTTCCTGATATATGCGGCAATCGTGGTGGGGTTCAATATTCTGGTTGACATCATGCCCCGCGCCACGGGGGCTATCGGGCCGATCACGGCGATATTCATCGGGGCGATATTTTTGTTCCCTTTTCTCATGGGGATCTTTATCGCCGCCGCAAAAAAAATGAAGGGGCGGGAGACGGAATTTCGTGATTTTTTCAAGGGGTTTGACTACTTTGCACCCTTGTCGCTTGCCGGCATCATGGTCCATGCAATCATCGGCGCCCCGATGTTTGCCGCTTATCTGCTCACCATCAATTTCCAGTCATTTGAATACAGCCTGGTCTCGCTGGCGCTGCTCATCCTGAGCGTGTATTGCGCCGTGGCTTATCTGTTTGCGGGCATGCTGGTCATCGACCGCGGCATGAAACCCTGGCAGGCCATGGAGGCGAGCCGGAAAATCATCACCCGAAACTGGGGGTCTTTTTTCATTCTGGCCGCAGCCTTGCTTGTATTCGAAGTGGCCGGGGCGCTTCTACTGATCGTCGGGCTCATACCGGCCACTGCCATCAATGTCTGCATCCTGACAGTGGCCTATGACGACGTGGTGGGGCTCACTTCAACCGATTTTTAGCGCTCTTTTTTTGCGATTGACATGAAAAAGGCGGCCTTTATGTTTATTGTTTTTTATAGAGCTTTTAATTCTGAGCAAAACAGGAACGATCTGGGCAACATAAACACATAACATGCGGGGTTTGCAATGGCTGTGATTACAATCTCCAGGCAATTCGGGGCGGGCGGCCGGACGCTCGGCCAGATGGTCGCTGAAAAGCTCAATTACAGGTTTCTTGACGATGCCGTGATACAGGAACTGTCCAAGCGCATCCGGGTGACGAAAGAATCCGTTGCGGAAATGGAAGAAATTGCCGGCGGCCTTTTTTCAAAAATTGTATCCACCATGTTAAGCCGGCGCTACATGGAACGCCTGGCCGGTGAAAGTTCAGGCTACATCGACGAGGTCATTTACGTCGAAAAGCTCAAGGAGGTTATTAACGACCTTGCCAAACAGGACAACATTATCCTGCTGGGACGCGGCAGCCAGTTTATCCTCGCCGAAAGGGAAAACACCTTTCATTTCCTTCTGGTGGCGGACAAGGAGGCGCGCATCAAGTTCATGCAGCGGCGCTACAACCTTTCCGACACCAAGGCCTACCAGGAAGTCCTGGGCGGTGAAAAGCGCAGAAAAAATGTCTATGCAAAGATGGGCTGCACCAATTTCAACGACCCGGAGACTTATCACATGGTCCTCAACATGAGCCGGCTCACCCTGGAGCAGGCCGTGAACCAGATTGTTCACCTCGTTGAATCTTGACGACGTCCCTAAAGTCCATCAAATATCAATTACCGAAATTTTATGACAGACTGTTTTGAAGAAGACCCACGGATCCGGCAGGCAAAAGAGGATCTTTTCCACTACGCCATCGACCGTGAAGAAGTGAAGTGGCTCATGGACAAGCTCCACGAAGAAGCCGATGTCAACCGCACAGCCGTGGAATACGAACTGGGCATCATGAAAATCGTTGCAACCGGGTGGGCCATTTCAGCGCACATGGCAGGCTCACCGTTTAAACATCAACTGCTTGAGGGCTTCTGGGGCATGGTCCTTGAATTTTCAAACGGATTGTCCGAAACGGCGACCACCGTGGCCGGAACCCGCATCGATTACTTCCAGGTGCTCAAGGAACGCCTGGACCATTACGTGGCGGCCATATCCAAAAGCCCGGATGCAGAAGCCGCAAACGACCCCTCCGTTGCCATCGGCCCGGAATTCGCGGCCATATGCGGCAACGGGGATGACCTTTTCACCCGAATGGCCGGCACCCGCATGTTTATGACCAATATCAGCCGCGTCGGGGCGTATCTCAAAGGCGCAGGGTTCATTTAAGGGCCGTCGGTTGAACAGGGACGCAATGATGAAAACGATCGCCGCGGTGTATCTGAAAAATGGGAATAAAAACACCGATTCCCGGGTGCGGTTCCTGGACCATGATTTTCAAGTTGTCCATATTGAAACCGGCGGCGACATGGCCGCTGCCGCAGATGCCCTTGAGCAATGGGACGGCCGTGCGGATGTTCTTGCCCTGGAAAATATCGGGTTTCCCTCGGAGACGATTTCCGCAGGCTTGCGGGACCGGCAGGAAAAAAAGATCAATGAAATCTGCAATCATTTTTCCACCCCGGTTTTCTCCGGCCGAACGCTGCTCCCGGTATGCCGGAGATGGACCCTGAATCAGCTTGAACAGCAGGTCGGCGACGATCTTTTTGACCAGGCGACCGTTGTGTTCACCTCCGGTATCACGGATGCCGACCTCGCCTCTGACCTTCTTGAATATACCGACAACTTCACGTTTTGCGACCCCATCTTGTCCGCAGGCATTCCAAAATTGCTGCATACACTGGAAGACTTCAGGCTTTATGCTCAATACGTGCACCCCTTCACAAAAAAGCTCGGTTCGAAAAGGCTCTCGGACAAAACCTTCCTACTGGACGCTTGCAACACGCACATCTTTTCCAAAGAGATGAAAAATGCCGATATCCTTGTCGTGCCCCATTCCTGTTTCTTTGAGGATATCGGTGATTGCGGGATGGAAGAGCTTGAAGGGAAAATCGTGATCACCGCCGCAGTCCAGCCCGACCGGCTCCGTTTTCTGAAACAGCGCGGTGTCCGCATGATTATCGACACGATTCCAAAAATGACGGAAAAAGTTTTCGGACCGGGGGTCCTGGAGGCCATGTTCATGGTTGCCTCCGATGGCCGCCGGGAGATGCCGGACGCCCCGTATATAGAAAACACGATCAGCCGCCTTGAAATGGCGCCCCGGGTAATATACCCT
>SKZX01000058.1 GCA_007127175.1 Desulfobacterales bacterium | reverse complement strand
CATAGGATCTGGAGTTTTCAATTGCAATAGCTACCAGGCCGGCGGCAAGCCTGAAGAAGGATATATCGTTCCGGGAAAACCGGTCCGGAAGTCGGCAGTAGGCGCCAAGCACGCCGATGGTCTTGTGCTCGGCAATCATCGGGACGAACAGGACGGATCGGATGCGGGCTGCCGCCAGGTCCTCGCCGAACTGAAATGTTTCCGGTTTGCTGACATCTCCGGTGACAAACGCTTCGCCTTCTATGATTCGCCGGTTCAAAGGGCTTTTTGCTACATCCACGGACTTGTTCCGGACGAATGTTTCCGGCAGGCCGTAATTTCCCCTGTAAATCAGCCGGGACCCGTCTTCGCTCAGGAGCTTGACCGAAGTGGCCCTGACCCCCATAACAAAAGCCAGCTCCCGGGTCGCGACCGCCAGGACGGGATCGGGCTGCCGGATGGCCCCCATGGTTTCCACAAGGGAAAACAGGGTTTTAAATCGTTCGTTATATTCCGCCAGGTTGCCGGTTTGCGTGTCCAGTTCGCGCACCCGAAGGAAAAGCAGACGGATGATCGTGGTGGCCAGAAACGCCGTTATCAAAAGGGATGCCGTGAAAAATAACAGATGCGGTATGAAAAGGGGCGGCTGCAAATGGCTGAGTACCGGTTCGGCACCGTAATGCACGCGGTGGAGGGCGGTCCATCCCGAGTGTTTCGCCAGGCTGATCAGAAAAACGCCGGCCGCGATGGCGGTGGCAAACATATAGGCGTACTTCCGGGGAAGCAGCATTGCGGCAAGGATAATATGAAAAATGGAAAAAAAGAGGACGGGGCTGGCCGGTCCCCCCGTGAAATGAATGAGCAGCAGCAGGGCGCCGTAATCCGCTCCGAGCTGCCAGTAGGTAAATTTTGCTATGATTCCGGGCGATCCCCATTGCCCGGGCGACATATTCCGGATCCATGCCAGAAAGATAAGGTTGTACGCAAAAATGATTCCTGCAATGGCAAGAATCGCCGGGGTATGAAACCGGTAGCCAAAAAGGTGGGCCCCCCCTGCAGCAAGCAGAATGCCCGGGGGTACGATGAATCGCAAAAAGACGAACCATCGGCTGCGATCTTTCAGTTCTTCAAGAAACAAGGGGGAGGGGACGCCGCCTGAAACGGGCTGTTTCGTTCCGGGTAGCCGTTTTTCCATGGTGCGTTCCTCCCCCCTTGCTGCAGACACTTCATTGCCAGTCTATGTGTTTCCCAGGATCCCCTCAAGTTTTTTCAGAAACTTTTCCGTATTCAGGGGTTTTTCGAACATCCATTTTGCCGGCCACTGTTCCCCCAGGATATGCTGAAACTGATCCGGTCCGTCCTCGCGTACCTTTTCCAGGAAGCTGGTCAGCAAAATAATGGGCATGTTTTCAAATTCCGGGTTGTTGCTGAGCTCAAAGGCCAGGTCGAATCCTTCCGTGTCGGTGGACATCATGATATCTAGCACCATCAGATCGGGTTTTTTCGCCTGGAGTTCTTTGACCGCTTCCTTGCCGTTTTTGGCAAGCCGCACCGAGTACCCGTTTTTTTCCAGAATAATGCGGAGTACGTCGCGAATGTCTCGATCGTCATCCACGACCAGTATTTCATGTTGTTTTTCCATGGCTGTCTCCTTGTCGGCGATCCGTTTCAAAAAGCCGCCTTACACTTCTCTTGCCGTATAATGGGTATGCAGCAGGTGATGGGATTTTTCCCCCAGCGGTTCTTTGAGAAACTCGTCGTAGAGTGTTTTGATCGACGGGTTTTCATGGGACTGCCGGAGGCGCTGTACCTCGCCATCGTCACGATAGAGGGCCCCGGCCCGCAGCCTCCGTTTTTCATTGGTGGCCGGAAGGGGCTGCCCTCCGCCGCCGACGCATCCGCCAGGACAGGCCATGATTTCGATGAAATGGTAGTCGGCCTGACCGGCGGCGACCTGGTCCATAACAGTGCGGGCATTGCCCAACCCGTGAGCAACCGCCGCCCGGACTTCTCCAAGTTCGCCTATGCCGATGCCCGCCTGCTTGATGCCATCGAGCCCCCGGACCGCCTCGATGTTCAGGTCGGGGAGGTTCCGGCCGGTTACCACCGCATAGACGGTCCTGAGGGCGGCCTCCATAACCCCGCCGGTGGCGCCGAAAATCGTTCCGGCCCCGCTGTATTCCCCCATGGGCGGGTCATAATCGCCTTCCGGCAGGTTTTTCAGATCGATTCCCGCCTGCCGGAGCATGCGGCCGAGTTCCCGGGTTGTCAAAACCACATCCACATCCCTGAATCCGGATGCGTTCATTTCGGGCCGGGAGGCCTCGTATTTCTTGGCCGTGCAGGGCATGACGGAGACCACGAAAATGTCCGCCGGGTCGATACCCTCCTTTTCGGCATAATACGTCTTGGCTAGAGCGCCGAACATCTGCTGGGGCGATTTGCACGTGGAAAGATTCGGCAGAAGCTCCGGGTAAAAGTGCTCGACGAACTTGATCCACCCCGGGCTGCACGAGGTGATCATGGGCAGCGCCCCGCCGGTTTTGACCCGTTTAAGCAGTTCGTGGCCCTCCTCGATAATGGTCAGGTCCGCGGTGAAGTTGGTGTCAAACACCCGGTCGAATCCCAGCCGCCGGAGTGCGGTAATCATCCGGCCCGTCACCAGCGTGCCGGGGGGAAGGCCGAACTCTTCGCCGAGTTGGGCCCGTATGGCCGGCGCCTCCTGGACCAAGACGTGTTTTGACGGGTCTTCCAGTGCCGCCCAGACGAGATCCGTGTGGTCTTTTTCAACGATGGCGCCGGTGGGGCATACCACCGCGCACTGGCCGCAGAACGTGCAGGCGGAATCGGCCAGGCTGTGACCCATGGCGGGTACGATCCGGGATGAAAAGCCGCGCGCTTCGGGGGTGAGCAGGTGTACTCCCTGGACGTGGTCGCAGACGGTCACGCAGCGGAGGCAGTTGATGCACTTGGATCCATCCCGCACCAGTGCCTCGGAGCGGTCGTCGATGTCGTGGACGGTAAAGTCCGTCCGGGGCACAGTTATATCGCGTGTTCCGACCTGCTCGGCAACCTGCTGCAGCTCGCAGTTGCCGTGTTTCTGGCAGATGTTGCAGTCCTGCGGGTGGTCGGAGAGCAGAAATGCCATTACCCCCTGTCGCGCTTTCCGCACCCGCCGGCTGTTGGTTTTTACTTTCATGCCGTTAGCAACCGGATAGACGCAGGCTGCCACCAGTGTGCGGGCACGGTCGATTTCAACCATGCAGATCCGGCATGCGCCGGGATTATGATGAATTTCGGGGAGGGCGCAAAGCGTCGGGAT
>SKZX01000319.1 GCA_007127175.1 Desulfobacterales bacterium | reverse complement strand
TGAAGGACGAAGCGACCAGTTTTATGGCGTCAGGATGGGCATTGACCTTTTTGGCCTTGATATACTTCCCTATTGCTTCGTGAAGCTTGAGAAAAGTGCTTAAAACCGGATCATTCGCGTACTTCCGTTTCAGCAGCGCCACCTCGCTCAAAAACCCGCGCATCGTGTCATCGGTTATCTCCCACTCAATTTCCGATACCAACGCCTTGAGATTGTCTATTGGCGACGCGTCCCGTCTGATCTCTGCCATTTTTGCTTCTGTGGCCGCCGACCGGTCAACACCGCCGGCCTCTTCTGCCTGCAGGCCTTTTACCCCGGAAGGACCCTGCTCCTCAGCTTCAGGCGACTGCTCGTCATCTTCGGCAAACAACTCATCAAGCCGGCTCGACACCTCGGCACCAAGGCCCCCGTCATCTTCATTCGTAACCAATATTCTTTCCTCCTATTCCAGTTTTTTTCGAAGTGAACTAACCGTCACTGCGATGATTTTTTTCATTGTAGCGGTAACATTCTCGCCGCTTACAGCGCTCGCCGGGAAAAAAGGCGCTTTTAACTGGCTGTTCAGATCTTTTTGAAGGGTTTCAATCGGTAAAATAGGGATGCCCTCTTCGGAGAGGTCGCGTTTATTGTACTGCATGACAACGGGGACATTAAAAATGTTCTTATTGAATGATTCCAGGTTTTCCTTCAGGTTCTCAAGGGACCGGATGTTCATTTCCCGGCGAAGGTCCATGGAATCGGCCACGAAAACAACCCCGTCAACGCCTCTTAATACAAGCCGGCGCGTCGCATTGTACTTGACCTGGCCTGGAACGGTGTAAAGCTGAATCTTGATGCTGTGCCCTTTTATTTCCCCCATGTCAAAAGGCAGAAAGTCAAAAAAAAGGGTCCGGTCGCCATAGGTTTTGACCGTTACCATTTCGCTTAAAATGCGCTTTTTGAATTTCCGGTTGATATATTCAAGATTGGTTGTCTTACCCCCCCTGCCGGGACCGTAATAAACAATTTTAACCTGAACCTCCCGCTTTTTCGGATTGATTAATGCCAAGTCATTGTCCTCCGAAACAATTAGTGTTAGTCCCGCTCATGCAATCGCACAACACAGGTTAACCGGCACAAATGGCAGCGTTCGTGGGTCTGCCTTAACAGGACCTTCACGGCATCTCCCAGGACGTCCAGCCTGTTTCCCCGGCTTGTTAAACCAGCAACTGTATCCGCTTCACGGCTTCAGCCACTTTCAACCGGAGAAAACCGAGGGATACGTTCTTGTTAAAAATCGTCAGGAGAAGTAGATCATCAACGACCTTGCTGAAATGGATGCTTTCTTCCTCCCCCTTGTGAAACAGGAGCGAAAATTCCTGCTCACCGATAATATTGGCCATGGCACTGACGGCACCGTAATTGCCGGCAGCAAGCGCAGCGAGAGAAAACACGTCATGACTGGACCCGCCGCTGTCGAGATTGACGATGACGTTGCCGGCAAGATCCATTAGAATCACACTTTGGACCCCGAGCTCGATGAGCTCTTCTTCCAGGACATTTTCTATCGCCTCAATCTGCTCTTTCGTAAAATCAATTGTAAAATCCATTCCTTATCACCCCTTTAATTGTAGCGGATATCCTTGTATGCAAGATTCTTTCATCAAACAGCATTCAAACATTTTTACTAAGCACTGAAATCCGGAGCAACGCACATTTTTGAATACTTATTTTGAAACTTTAGATCATTAAAAAATTTTGAACAATAAAAAAAAGCACTTAAAACCAACCCGGACAACAACAGGCCGTTAAGGGGCGGGAAACCGGATGACGGAATTTCATAACAACTCACCGATAACCTGATGGAGGCTGATGGCATTGAGATGAGTGAGCAGAATTTCTGCCGAACTATATGCCTGATGATTTTACGAAAAACCGATTTTGCCCATTTATCAGCCGCTTGGAAAGCGTTCAACCCTGATCCGCTCTAAAAAAGACTTTCTTTACGTCATTCTTATTTAAATTAAACCATAAAGTCAATACTTTCCTTGCCGGCTGGGCGCATCAATGCATGCGTTTTCAGCCCTTCCGGAAAAAACCGTTTGCGAACGGCATAAAAGTCATCCGGGTTTATCCGGGGAGCCAAAATACTGCTCAACGAGTTTTTCTGAAAGACCCGTGTAATCGGCAGGCTGCATCCCGGCAATCCGGCCCTTCAACGTCTCCGGAAGGCTTTCAAGACTGATGACAAAAGCCTGGAGATCCTCCCGGGTTATTTTTCTGCCGCGGGTCAATGCTTTCAACTTCTCGTAAGGGCTTCCCTCCCCATGGAGGCGCATGGCGGTCTGCACGGGCTCGGCAAGGAGCTCGATATTGTCCGCCAGGTCTTTTTGGATGGCGGACGTGTTGACGGCAAGCTTGCCGAGCCCCTTGAGCGTGCTTTTCAAACCAACCATGAGGTAGCCGAACAGAACACCCAGGTTGCGCAATACGGTACTGTCGCTCAAGTCCCTCTGAAAGCGGGAAATCAGCAGCTTGACCGCCATGTGCTCCATCATGGAAATGGCCATCCCCATATTGCCTTCGCTGTTTTCAAAATCGATGGGGTTGACCTTGTGGGGCATGGTGGAAGACCCGACTTCGCCTTCCTTCAATTTCTGCGTGAAATAACCAAGCGATATATACCCCCACATGTCCCGGTCAAGATCAATGAAAACGGCTGCAATTCGAACCATGGCGTGCAGGATCGCGGAGAGGTGGTTGGAAGGGTTGATCTGTGTCGTGTAAAGCAGGGGCTTGAGCCCCAGGTAATGGCTCAGGAATCGTTTGCTGGCGGATATCCAGTCAATTTCAGGCAATGCAAAATGGTGTGCATTGAAATTGCCGCTGGCCCCGTTGAACTTGCCCGAAACGGGAAGCGACTCAAGGCCGTCGGTTTCCATACGGATCCGCCATGCAAAATTCACCATTTCCTTGCCCACTGTTGTCGGCGTTGCGGGCTGGCCATGGGTCCGGGCCATCATCGGGAGGCTTTTATATTGATGCGCCATCTGCTCCATTTTTTTTTGCACCTGCCGTATGACCGGCACGACGTGCGCCCTTCCCGATTTGAGCATCAGGGCGTAAGCGGTATTGTTGATGTCATCGGAGGTGCATGCAAAATGGACCCATTCCCTGATACGGCCATACCCCCCCTCTTCAAGCCGCTGCTTGATATAGTATTCCACCGCCTTGACATCATGGTTGGTCTCGGCTTCTATGGCCTTGACCGCAAGGGCGCATTCAGGATCGAACGTTTCATGGATACGGTCGAGAAACGCCATCAGGCT
>SKZX01000381.1 GCA_007127175.1 Desulfobacterales bacterium | reverse complement strand
TGAAAATGCCCGTGTGGGGGTCCTGGACAACCCGCCTGGCATAAGAAGGTATCCTGTCGCCGCTTTTACCGTGCCAATGCACCCTCAAGCGGTATAAATCCCCGTGGGAAAGCGCTTCAGGCGGCAGCCGGATCTCCCACTGCCCGGTTTCCGAATCCTTTACGAGGGCATAGGCCGGGTCCTCCTTCCACCCTGTCAAATCTCCCACCAGAAAAACCGCCTCAGCGTTGGGTGCCCACTCCCGGAACACCCACCGGCCCTTTTCACGGTGCAGGCCGTAATACAGGTACCCCAGGGCAAAATCGGAAAGCATCATTTCGCCTCCGGTCAGACGCATTTCTGTGCGCCGGATGCGTTCGAGGCGTTTTTTGTGCATCGGCGCATAGGGCTTAAGATAGGGATCTGCTCCAAAAAGCCGCTCCATGATGGCATCCGGATGGATATTTTTCTCTTCAGTCATCGTCATGAACCCCGGTGACGCCTATTGGTTTGAAATCAAGGGCCGTTGCAGCATTCTTTCATAAAGATCGATATACCGCCGGGCCGTTACCTCGTGGGTAAAGCTTTCCGCACTTTCCCGCATCACCCTTGCCACGATGGAAATCTTTTTATCCGGTGGCAGCGTGTAAAAGGCCATTGCCTGGTCAATGGCCCAGAAAAGGCCGTTTGCATCGTATACATTGAACAGAAACCCGTTTCCGGTGTTATTTCCCGCATTCAGCTGGATCACCGTATCATGGATGCCCCCGGTATCGTGGGCTATCGGCAGCGCCCCATATTTGGGGGCGATCATCTGGGTCAGGCCGCATGGCTCAAACAAAGATGGCATAAGGATGAAATCAGCTGCGGCATAGGCTTTCCTGGACAGGGACTCGTTGAAGTCACGGATGCCGACGCGTTTTTCAAGGCCGTGGTAGTCCCTGATGGCTTCAAAATGCTGCTTGAAGACGCCGCCGGCCACGAAAACAATCTGCAGGCGCTCAGACCCGTATTTAGACACGACATGATAGAGGATGTCGGCCAGAAGCTGGCACCCCTTTTGAATGGGATCGAGGCGGGAAGGCCAGAAAAACAGGGGGGCGTTTATATCCTCGACCAGGCCGAGCTGCTTCTGAAGCAGGCGCTTGTTTTCCCGTTTTTTTTCAAAATGATTCACTGCCGAATAATTCCGGTAAATATCGGGGTCCCTGGCGGGGTCATAGGACGAATCCGGCGCATTCAATATGCCTTCGGCCACACCGGCTTCGACTTTGTTGATGAGTTCCTGCCGGAGCGGCGGCGATATGAAATCATGCTTTCCGCCGACGATCTCATTGAGAAAGGTCGGGCTGACCGTATTGACAAAATGCGCGCCGAAAACCCCGCTCACCAGGAAGTCCACGGGGTTGCTGTCCCTGGTTTCCTCGTAAGTGCCGGCCATTTGATCATAGAACAGGTTCTGCCAGAAACCCGCCGCATCAATGCCGCGATCTTCAATCACCGACAACAGGGCTTTGACGGTGTGGATGTTATGGATGGTAAACAGGCACGGGATGCGAATCCGCCGGGAATAACCCGGGATCAGTCCGGTCATCCAGTCATTGCAGTGTATCAGGTCGGGCTTGACGCGCGTGAGGATATTGTTGATAACCTCCCGCTGGAAGGCCAGGGAAATCTTGAGGTTTTCCGCCGGCACATTGGAATATACGGAATGAACGTAATAAAAGGCACGGTCTTCGGCAAGGTGAAGCCTTTCCTCGGGCAGGTATTTCCGGTATGTGGCCAGCTCCTTTTCGTATATTTCCCCCAGCGGCCCGATATTGCTGTTGAAAATCCCCCTGTAGTCAGGAAGCGCCACGTGGACATCGGCCCCCAGCGAAAACAACTTGCTGATCAGGGATGCGGACACGTCCGCCAGTCCGCCGGCTTTTGCCGAAAAATAGTTGGCGATGTTCCCCATGCCTTGGGGCAGATAGGTCACCTCGGGCGTGACGATCAGCACCCTCGGATTGTTTGTTCGCGCCGTACGCATGTATTCCTCGGTTTTTCTGCAACATCAACGTTTGGGCAGTGTTTCGCCCCTGAACCGGCGCCGAAGTCCGATATAATCCAGCGTCCCTGCTACGCCCATTTCATAAACCCCGGGGTGTTTTTCAGGCAATCATCCCCCCTGGGAATTACCCGGGCCGTAAAACCGAACCGTCCGGCCCTTTTACAAGTCACCAGGCACGAATACAGGTATTTTCCCCGATCCCGGTTTTCAGCGACTGACATCCGCGCCACTTCGCTGTCGCTGATTTCCTCAATGGACCTGACCCGGCCGTAATAAAGCTCCACCAGGACTTCATCCGGCGACAGTTCCCCCAGCTCCACCTCGGCAGTTACCGTGAAAGTGTCCCCTACCCGAAACGGCACGGTCAGGTTGCTTTCCGGCGGATGGACCCGCACGTGGGGCCAGGCCTTTTCCATCCGCTGCCGCTGGTGCAGCAGGTCCCGCGCCTTTTGCGCATTGTTTTCAATCAGGTCGTAATAATTCATGGCAGCGGGGATATAAAATTTCTGCTCGTAATTCTGGACCATGAGATGCGCTGAAAAATTAACCAGGGCCATTTTCATGGATTCCTTCATCATGGCCACCCAGCGCTCCGGGGTATTGCCTGATTTTTTATCGTAGAATGCCGGAATGACATCATTTTCCAAAATATTGTAAAGCGCCCGGCTTTCCACGGCGTCCTGGTAAGACCAGTCCTCGTAGTGCTCCCCGCTGCCGATGCGCCATCCCCGGTCCTCGTTGTACCCTTCCACCCACCAACCGTCCAGCACGCTGAGGTTCAACACCCCGTTGACCGCCGCCTTGATGCCGGATGTACCGCACGCCTCGTAGGGCCTGCGGGGCGTGTTGAGCCATACATCCACCCCCTGAACGAGATGCCGGCCGATATTGATGTCATAATCTTCCAGGAAGATGATCCTGTGACGAACGTCGGCGCGCTTGGCAAACTGGACCACCTGCTTTATCAACTCCTTTCCTTCGTTGTCCTTGGGGTGTGCCTTGCCCGCAAAGACGAGCTGGATGGGATGCTTGGTGGATTTCAGCATCGCCTCGAGCCGCTCGCGGTCCATGAACAGAAGATAGGCGCGCTTGTAGGTGGCAAATCGCCTGGCAAAGCCAATGGTTAAAACCTCCGGGTCAAGGACGTTTTCCGCCTGCTCCATAACGGCCTTGGGCGCGTTTCGCCGGCCGTACTGCTTGACCATGAGCTGCCGGCAATTGCGCACCAGGCGGGAACGGCTCATCTCCCTGGCCCGCCACAACTCCTCGTCGTAAATCTGGTCGATCC
>SKZX01000172.1 GCA_007127175.1 Desulfobacterales bacterium | reverse complement strand
GGAAATCTGTTGTGCCATGGCATTTTCTCCTTTTTCCTGGTAAAAATATTTTTTTTGAGAAACAAAAAACAATATCAAAAAAGCCGCCGCGCCCTCTTCCCCACCTTTTTCATATATTAAAAACCGTGCGAAAAAGCCGGCTTGACAATATCCGGTAAGCTTCAGCAGTCTTCAGCGGGTTCTGCGAGGCCCTCAAAGCAGAGATCAACCAGCGGATCGGCCATTCTTGTCAAATCGCGATTCCCATCGGTAACCACCCAGGTGTTGATCACCTCATTGATGGCGCCGAGGATAAAGCGTTTTGCCAAACCGCGGGGAATTGCCTTGCGAATGGTGTTTTCCTTCTGCCCGACGCGAATGATTTCCTCAAGAATATCCATGTACATCCGGGTAATCGCCTTGATATCATCCTCGTTGACATGCCTCGCCAAGAGGGCTTCACGCTGAAATACCACTGCGAGGTTCCTGTATTTCTGAAACTCGGTGAGATGCGTGCGGATCAGCGCCCTGAGCTTGTCTTCCGCGCTCTCCTCCTGATCCACGGCTTGCCTGAATCGATCAAACACCTCGCGCGTCGTGTGGTTGAAAAAATGGGAAAGGATATCTTTTTTATTTTTAAAATAAAGATATATGGTGCCGTCCGCGACGCCGGCTTCCTTTGCTATTTTTGAAATTGTGGCCTGATGGAATCCCTGTTCAGCAAAAACCTTGACCGCAGCATTCAAAATTCGGTGGTATTTGTTCTTGTTTTTTTCCAAGTCCTGCGCCTGCCTGATAACTATTCCCTATAACTTGAAATAGAAATGAATGAATATTCATTCAGTAACAAAGAACACGTGTGCCTGTCAAGGGAAAAAATCCTTTTCCCTCTGCAGGGTCACATTGAAATGCAGTGGGGATGATCGGGCTTATTTCACCCGTTCGACATACTGGCCGGTGCGCGTATCGATTTTGATTTTTTCACCTTCTTCGATAAACGGCGGGACCTGGACCACAAGCCCGGTTTCCATTTCCGCGGGCTTGGAGCTGCCTGACGCAGTGTCCCCCTTGACCCACGGGTCCGCTTTTAACACGCGAAGTTCGATAAAATTGGGCAGGGAAACGCCGATGGGCTTCCCCCGGAAAAGCAGGACGCTGCAGATGATATTTTCCTTCAGATATTTTACATTATCACCCAGCTGGGCGGCAGAAACCGCTTCCTGCTCATAGGTGGCGGTATTCATGAAGTGATATTCGTCGCCGTCCGTGTACAGGTATTCCATCTGCTGCTCATCCAGGTCGGCATGGTTGAATTTTTCGCCGGAGCGATAGGTCCTGTCGAACTGGATGCCACTGATCATGTTCTTCAGCCGGCACTTGTAGAGGGCTTGGCCCTTGCCGGGCTTTACGAATTGAAAATCCACGATCTCATAGGGATCTCCGTCGATTTCGACCTTCAGTCCTTTCCGTAAATCACTGCTTTCATACATTGCGATTGTTCTCCTTGGGTAATATTGCTTCTGAGGCCCTGCCCGCTTCGGCGACAAAGCGCGCAACCTTCTGCCTGTCTTTTTTGAACCGTACGGGCCTGCCCTGCTCATCAACGGCATTGGTGTGCGTGCAACTGTCAACGCCTGCCGGACGGGCCACGGTGACGGCTTCGAAAACATTTTCAGGGGACAGGCCGCCTGCCAGGATAACGGGGATATGGCTTTCCTTTACCAGTTGTGCGGCCGCTTCCCAGTCACAGGTTTTCCCGGTGATGCCGATAAAGCCCGAAACCGGCTGACCATGGGCCTGCGTCAGATACGTATCCGTAAGAAAATAATCACTCAAGGGTTCAAAATGCCGGGCAAGCACCAGCACCGGCACCGGTAGCGCTTCCCCTGGCAGGGGCAGCGGAATGGAGCGCATGACGGCCATTTCGGGAAACCGCTCCTTGATGGTCGCCTGAACGGATATCATGCGGCCGCATGCCGCCTCCCACCCGACGGGGTCATCGATGACGGCGTCGCAGAAATGGACAATATCCGGCCGGTAATAATCAAGGGCGAAAGATATGCGATCCACATCGGTAAATAGCGGTATCAGGCTGCTTTTTGCCCCGGATTGGCGGACTTCCCTCACGGTGTCCAGGATTTCCGGTACCTTCCACCGGTCTGCATCCAATATAACACTGCCCACGTGGTCAACCCCGATCCCGATCATGACTTCGGCCTCATGGGGGGTCTGTATCTCGTAAATCTGTACAATCATATGGTCATTCCTGCCAATTTTTTCGGCTGCCTTTTGCTGTGCTTTTTCCTGTATGTACCTGACGCTTACCCTGGTTCAGAATTTTTAAAGACCATCGGTATTGCCGGGAACAAATTTGCGTTGACTTTTGGGACCTGCTTTAACATATTCATTTTGTTTAAGCAAACGATTTGCACGGGAACCACGGGGCGGCAAAGCGCCTTCAATGCCGTGGCCATCCAGTTACCAGCATCCGCGGCGCAGCCGCATTAGGGGTAAACATGATCGTCATTATTGATTTCGGGTCACAATACAACCAGCTTATTGCCCGCCGCGTAAGGGATTTTAAAATCTATTGCCAGATAGTGAAGCCCGGTATCGATATGGACACGCTCCGCCGCATGAACCCGAAGGGCATTATTCTTTCCGGCGGGCCGGCCAGCATATATGAAAAAAACAGCCCGGAGGCATCCAGACAGATATTTGAGATGGGCGTTCCCGTGCTTGGCATCTGTTACGGCATGCAGTTTATGATCCATGCGTTGGGCGGGGAAGTGAAAAAGGCCCGGAAGCGCGAATACGGGTTTGCCGAACTGACAATCGAGGCGCCAGGACCTTTGTTTGAAAACCTTCCCCAAACCACGTCCTGCTGGATGAGCCATGGTGATTCCATCACCGAGTTGCCCGATGGGTTCCTGCCGAACGCCGCTACGGCAAATACGCGCTTTGCAGCGGTTTCCAACCCGGAAAGGCACCTTTATGGCCTGCAGTTCCATCCCGAAGTGGAACATACCCCAAAGGGGAAACAACTGCTCAAAAATTTTCTTTTCAACATCTGCCAATGTCGGCCGGATTGGACCATGAAGGCCTTTGCCAAAGAAGCCATTGAGGAGATCAGGAGCGCCGTCGGGAAAAAAAATGTCATCCTGGGACTGAGCGGCGGCGTCGATTCATCCGTAACAGCCCTTCTGATTCACAAGGCCATCGGCAAACAGCTGACCTGTATTTTTGTGGACAATGGCCTCATGCGGATGGACGAGGGCAAACGCCTGAAAAAACTTTTTTCACAGCATCTTAAGCTGAATATCCGCTACGTCAACGCCGCTTCAG
>SKZX01000298.1 GCA_007127175.1 Desulfobacterales bacterium | reverse complement strand
CCCGTCTTTCTGAAATCAGCACCTCGGTGGGGATCTTGGTCTGGACGGCGCCCATGGCCTCGAACTGATGAAGGGGCAGGTCTTCCACCGCTCCGCCCCCCATGGGGCCGATGATATTGGCGCACCAGCGGTACTTGGCGAAGCTGTCGGTCAACCGCGATGCGAACGTAAAGGAGGCATTTCCCCACAGGTAGTCTTCGTGGCTGGCAGAGACCGTTTCCTTGTAATTGAACGCCTTGACCGGCTGTGTGTCCGGCCCGTAGGGAAGCCTTAAAAGAAACCGGGGCAATGCCAGGGAAACGTACCGGGCATCCTCGCTCTCCCTGAACGCCTGCCACTTCGTGTATTTGGGGCCTTCAAAAATGGACTTCAAATCCTTGAGCTGGGGGAGCTTCTGAAAACTCTCCAGGTCAAAGAATTCAGGGCCCGCCGCCGCGATAAAAGGCGCGTGCGCCATGGCGCCCACGCTGGCCACATACTGAAGCAGCTTTATATCTCCGGGGCCGGGGCCGAAGTCGTAGTTGGCGACCATGGCGGCATAGGGTTTGCCGCCGAACTGGCCGTACTCGGCCGAGTAAACCGTCTTGTAGAGTCCGGATTTCGGCACTTCAGGCGCGTCTTCAAAATCCTCCAGCAAGTCTTCCTTGCTGACGTTGAGCAGTTCGATCTTGATATTCTCCCTGAAGTTCGTCTTGTCCACCAGGTATTTGAGCGAACGCCAGGCCGACTCCAGTTTCTGGAATTCCCGGGTGTGAAGGATGGCATCCAGCTGGAGGCTCATCTTGTTGTCGATCTCGGCGATCATCTCATCGACGTCCGCCTTGGAAACCTTGTCCACCTTTTTCCCGGGCTCGATGAGCTGGGTGATCAATGCCTCGATCCCCTTTTTGGCCAAACCGTAGGACTCGTCCCCGGGCTTCAGCTTGGTGGCCTGGACGATATCGTCGATCAGGGAGGTCGACTCCTGTGTTGTCTGTTCTGCAACCGCAGCGTCCTGTACTTGTTCTTCCGGCATACGAACCTCCTTATTTTTCTTCCACGCCGAGTTCTTTTAACAGCTGTTCCCGGGCCGCATCGTCTTTAACAAGCTCCTGGAGCTTTTTCCGGAATTCAGGAAGGTTGCTGAGCGGCCCCTTGAGCGTCGTCAGGGCGCCGCGCAATTCCAGAAGCCTTTTTAACTCGGGCGTTTTCCGGGCAATGGCCTCGGGTTCAAAGTCCTTCATAGATTCAAAACTCAATGAAACGCTCATTTCGTCGTCGGGCTTCCCGGAGAGCTTGTTGGGAACCGTCAGGTTAAGGCCGATATTCTGCTCTTTGAGGACCTCGTTGAAATTGTCCTTGTCGATATTGACGGGTTCCCTTTCCTCCAGCATCCGGTCGTCGGGGCTCTGCGTAAAATCGCCCATTACCAGGAGCCGCAGCGGAAGTTCGACTTCCTCTTTTGCATCGCCGGTAGCCGGCCGGTAAACGATATTGACCCTTTCTTTTGGCGCTACTGAGGATTCTTTCGCCATTATTCACCCCCCCCTTTCTTGCAGTATATAAGTTTTCCGGCTTTCACGGATTAACGGCTCAGCCGAAGGGCTTCGGCCGGGTCCAGGCGTGAAATCCGGCTCAACAGGACATCCGCGCGCTCGCCATACCGATTGTCCGCCATGGCCTGGAAACCGGTCCATGCCAGTACAAGCCCTCTTAAGGCCACATCCGGGTCCCACTCCTCCAATTGATAATTGTCAATATCCGCAATGACCTGTTCAAGGTGCGGGGACGCCACGTGTTTGAACGTGGAGCCCAGCAGGATCTGGCACAGGGCCATGCGCCACGCAAGCGCGGTTTTCGCGGAAACGCTTTGACGCAATTGCGACTGTATCAACGCCACGGCCTCCATCACCTTCTTGCGCCGTGCGAGCGACGTTGCCTTTTCCAGCACTTCACTCGTGGCATCCGATTGACCTTCAGGAGATTCCGCGGCCGGAAACGGCATCTGAGACGTTCTGTCCGAAATACCGCCCAGCGCAATCTGCTTCAGCCATTGCCGGGTATCCGGATCGGCAAACGGCATGCCGTCGGAAAAAGTCAGCCCTTCCAGGCCGGGGAAGCGCATCAGAAAAAAGGCGGTTTCATCGCAAATCGCTTTTTGCGCCGACTGGCAGTCCCCTCCCAGGCGGGCCAACGCCTCTGTGGATAGTCGGCACAAATCCAGCCAGAAAATAAAACGGGAAAGCTTCTGCTCGGCCGTTGACAGCAAAACAGCCCAGTTGCTGCCTGTTTTTGCACTTTCAAGGGTACTGATTTCCTGGGCCGAGGGCGGCGGGATTTGCGTTTTCCCGCCTGATGCCGGAGGAAGGGCGGAAATTTTGGCCCAGGCGGCTATCCTGCGGTACCGGTAGGCATCGGGATTTCTATAATCCTTCTCGAAAAGGGATACACCGGCGCTGCGAATCTGCAGAAAACCGGCATTGGCGGTTGTTGCGGCATCCTGCTCGGGTGCCATGTCACCGGCGTCTTGATGACTCGTCGGCTCATCAGCGGAACTGGCGGCCAGAGGCTTTTTTTCCGGCGGCACATCTGGCTGAAGACCCGCATCAAGGGTTTTCTCCTGCACCGGCGGGTCGGGGCCCACGGGTGTCACCTGCGGAGCAGCCAAAGGCGAAACGGTTTTCTCCGCCTTATCTATAAATGTTTGAATATGGCGGTTGATGGAATGCAGAAGCGGTGGGTCCGGCAGGTGCGCCTGAAGCAGCCCGTCCAGGTCCGTAAGGGCTTGCCGGATCCGGTCAAGGGTTTCCATGTCGGCTGCTTCCTGCATGCCGCCGAGGGCCGCCTCGCTCTTCTCCAGCCAGAACTGGATCGCGCCGGCCCTCCCCCGCATCCGCTTTTTGGGCGGGAACAGGTCTTCCCAGTAATGCATAATCAAATCGCGCAGGATCGTTACACCGACGGCAAACCCGCCAATCCGGTTGATGTGAACCTGGCTCACCGCCAGGTAGCCGGCTACGGTAAGGTCTTTGGATTTTTCCGATAGGATGCGAATGGCGTTGTCGCTGACTTTTTTCCAGTCAACCCCATCCGTGGCGGATGGCGAGGAAAGCTTGTCGATCTCTGCCTGCAGTGCTTCAAAATCCGGGTCATAGCGGATGTCCGACCCGGCAGGTGCGTCAGGATGGATAGGGGTCTTGCCCAGCAACCAGAGATCCATGGCGTCAAACCGATATTAATTGTTGAATTCGTAAGAAATAACAAACAAATCGATTAACACGGTCTAAAAAATACACTTCCCTGAAAAACAACCCGGTGAAGACAATTCCTGAAAATGGATATTATGGAAAT
>SKZX01000219.1 GCA_007127175.1 Desulfobacterales bacterium | reverse complement strand
TACAACCTACAACCTACAACCTACTTCCATACTCAAATCCACAAACCGCGCCGAATGGGTCAGGGCGCCGATGGAAACGATATCAATGCCCGCTGATGCCAGAAATTCAATGCGGTCCCTGTCCACACGGCCCGAAACTTCAAGAAGCGCCCGGCCGTTAACAAGGGCAACCGCCTCGGTTATTTCCGAATTCGACATATTGTCGAGCATGATGATATCGGCTTCGGCTGAAAGGGCTGCTGCCACTTCCGAAATGGTCGCTGCTTCAACTTCGATACGCACCAGGTGCGACACGTTTTTTCTGATCCGGTCGACGGCCGGTGCAATGCCGCCGACCGCTGCAATGTGGTTGTCCTTGATAAGCACACCGTCATAAAGGCCCATCCGGTGGTTATGGGCACCCCCCACCCGCACGGCATATTTGTCCAGAACCCGCCACCCGGGAACCGTCTTGCGGGTATCCACAAGGCGAACCGGGGACCCCTTCAACGCATCCGCATATTGCCGAACATGGGTGGCAATGCCGGACATCCGCTGCAAAAAATTGAGCGCCGTTCTCTCTCCGATCAGAAGGGATGAAAGGCTTCCGGAAATTGTCGCCACCGCGGCACCATCTTCAGCCGTTTCTCCATCGGCGTATTCAAGGCTGACGGCAAGTGCGGGGTCAATTCTATGAAAGACTGTTTCAACCAGTTCAAGCCCGGCCAGAACAACCCTTTCCCTGGCCAGGACCACACCCGTACCGTGCTGCCCGGAAAGACCGAGGTGTTCCGTGGTAATGTCCCCGTGCCCCACATCCTCATCAATGGCCATATCAATGATGCGGTCGATCTGCCGGCAATACGGAATGCGGAATATATCAGGTCCTGCAGCAGCCATCCTTATCCCCTGTCGGCTTGCAATTCCGTTATGGTTTGCCTGTTCTTTTCAAGTTTTTTCATTTTTTCGGTGTGCTCAGCATGCTGCTGCCGCACCTGGCTGACCACGTCAGGCGGCGCTTTTGCCACAAAATCATTATTGCCCAGTTTTTTCGAAAGCATATTGATTTCTTTGTCCAGCTTGGCGATTTCCTTGTCCAGTCGCAGGGATTCCTTTGAGACGTCGATGACCCCCTCCAGCAGAACCGATACCGACACGTTTTTAACAATAGCAGTGGCGGAAGCCTTTGGCTTGTCGCCGGAATGCGTCAACGTCATGGCTTCAATCCGTGCCAGGGTTCTGATGAGGCCCGCCTGATCCCTGAGTTTGTCAAGGGTCCCGTTGTCGCCGGTCAGAACGAACACCGACAAGGCAACCGAAGGTGAGATGTTCATTTCTCCCCGGATATTGCGGACCGCGGTAATGATGCCCATGACCAGTTCCATGTCCGATTCAGCGGCCGGGTCTTTCTGGTTTTCAGGCAAAGTCGGGTCACGGCCGGGAAAATGAGATTGCATAATGGAACCCTTGGTGCCCGGAAGCTTCTGCCATATCTCTTCCGTAACAAACGGGATGAAGGGGTGCAGCAGAATCAGGGCGTCGTGGAGCACCCGCCAGAGGGTTCCTATTGCGGCATTGCGCGATGGTTCATCCGTTTTTCCATAAAGGGCCGGCTTTGCAGCCTCCAGGTACCAGTCGCAGAACTCATGCCACACAAACTGGTAAAGCGTCCCCGCTGCTTCATTGAAACGATAGTCGTCAAGCGCCTCGGCAACGCTGTCCGCCGTATGGCGCAGACGTGAGAGAATCCAACGGTCGGGCAGCGTCAGTCGCTGCGACTGCGCGCCGGGCATTGTTTCCTTGTCGATGTGGATGAACGCGAATCGGGCGGAATTCCATATTTTGTTGATGAAATTGCGATATCCTTCGATCCGTTTCTCTGACAGCTTGATGTCCCTCCCCTGGGCCGCAAAGGCGGCAAGGGTAAACCGAAGCGCATCCGTACCGTAATTTTCAATCACGTCGATGGGGTCAATCACATTCCCGGTGGACTTGCTCATTTTTTTACCCTCTTCGTCGCGAACCAGGGCATGGATATAGACGTCGTAAAACGGGACGTCCTTCATGAAGTGAAGCCCCATCATCATCATCCGGGCGACCCAGAAAAACAGGATGTCAAAAGCCGTGACCAATACCGAGGTCGGGTAGAATTTTCCCAGAAGCGGGGTCTTGTCCGGCCACCCCATCGTCGAAAACGGCCACAAGGCAGAACTGAACCAGGTGTCGAGCACATCGTTGTCGCGCACAAGGGCGGACCCTTTGCATTCCGGGCATTGATCCGGGTCCTCTTCCGACACCACAAGGAAGCCGCAGTCAGTGCAGGTCCAGGCCGGAATCTGGTGCCCCCACCATATCTGGCGCGAAATGCACCAGTCACGGACATTTTCAAGCCACAGGAAATAATCATTGCGCCATTTTTCTGGTATGATCCGGGTGTTATTGTTCTCAACGGCGGCGATGGCCTTTTCCGCAAGGGGACGGGTTTTAACGAACCATTGGGGGGAAAGATTGGGCTCAACAACGGTCTGGCAGCGATAACAGTGACCGATGCTGTGGGCATGGTCTTCCACTTTCACCAGAAGGCCCTGCTCCTCCAGCGCCTTGAGGACCTGTTTCCGGCATTCGAAACGATCCAGCCCGGCAAACGCGCCGGCTTCTGCGGTCATGATCCCGTCATCGCCGATCACCTTGATGCCGGGCAGCTGATGCCGTTCACCCACAACAAAGTCGTTGGGGTCGTGCGCCGGCGTAATTTTGAGTGCGCCGGTGCCGAAAGCCATGTCCACATAATCATCATAGATAACGGGAATCGTCCGGCCGGTCAGGGGCAGCACCACATGGTTATCCGGCAGATCACGGTAGCGTTCGTCTTCCGGGTTCACGGCGACAGCGGTATCACCCAGCATGGTTTCCGGACGGGTGGTCGCCACAATCGGGCCGCCTTCGCCATTCACATATGGATAGCGGATGTGGTAGAGGCGCCCTTCATGTTCTGCGTGCTCGACTTCGATATCCGCAAGCGCTGTACGGCAGCGGGGGCACCAGTTGATAATGTAGCTCCCCCGGTAAATCAGGCCTTCGTGGTAAAGGGCTACGAAGACTTTCCGAACGGCACGGGAAAGGCCCTCGTCCATGGTAAACCGCTCACGGGACCAGTCGCACGAGGCGCCCAGCCGTTTGAGCTGGTTGATGATTGTGGAGCCATACTTGTCCTTCCATTCCCATACCGCCCCGATAAAATCATCCCGGCCCATGGCATACCGATCAAGGCCCTTTGCCGCAAGGTTCCGTTCAACAACATTCTGCGTGGCGATTCCTGCGTGATCCGTGCCGGGCAGCCACAGCACGTTTGCGCCAAGAAGCCTTTGGTATCGACAGAGAACATCCTGGAGCGTGATGTTCAGGGCATGGCCCATGTGCAATACACCGGTCACATTCGGCGGTGGGATGACGATCGAATAAGACGGGTTGTCTGAAGATTCGTCAGCCGCAAAATGATTGTTTTCCTCCCAGTACTGGTACCATCGAAATTCGACAGCCTTGGGGTCGTAGCCTTTGTCAAGCAGATTTTCAGTCATGATTTGCGCAACTCCGAAATGAATCTCGTTAATGTGTTAAAAGGATCCGGCTGTTGCTCCTTTTGGCACAAAAGCGGTTTACTTTCAAATATTTTTAAAACGCATCCCGAAACCCGGATTTCGAGATGCCTTCCAAGCAAAAAAAAGGGGGATTGGCGCCAATCCCCCTTCCACAGGCCCGCATTTTCAGCCGGAACCGATTGATTTAATCTCTTTACGCTATTTACGCGATTTGATGGAATCCAATACGATCGCCTTGATGGCGTCGATTTCATCCGATATTTTCCGGGTTACGGCATCGCTGAGTATATCGTCGATCATTGCGCCAAATTTCTTTTCAATCAAACGGTCCAGCGCAGCTTCAAGCTGCCCCGGCGCCAATGCGACATCCCCGGTGGCGCCTGCCGCAACCCCAGGTTCTGATTTGGCCGCCATGGGTTGAAAATCTTCTTCGTCTTCTTCCTCGCCAAAATAGTCGTCGAGTTTTCCCAGCAATTCTTCTTCAAGGTCCTCATCGCCGGTGTCGTCTTTGAGATCCTGCAGGGCCGGCGCATCTGTTTCATCCATAAATTCTGAGTCTTCAATATCGAATTCTTCCTCTTCGATATCATACTCCTCCTCGGTCAGCTCCAGTAAAAGCTCTCCTTTGGATGCGGCTTCCGGATCAAAAAAAGCATCTTCCTCAAGGGCTTCGTCCAACTCCAGGACATCATCACGTTCCAGGGCATCATCACGCTCACTGCCGTTCAAACGAAAGACGTCCGTCAGTTCGAGTATGGTATCGCCTTCCACCATTGTCATGGTGGTGATTTCGGTGAAATCGATTACTTCCTCATCCTCATCCTCATCAGCTTCAAGATCGGAAAGGTCAATGATCGCTTCTTCCTCTTCTGCTTCGTTGCTTTCAAGCATGGAAAAATCGATGGTTTCATCATAGAAGTCCCCGCTATTCGATTCCAGGTCAGAAAAATCAATCTCATCAGACACATCGGCCGATACGGGATCTTCCGCGTCTTTCGGTCTTCCGGCAGGAATGTTGTTTTCTTGATTTTCGATCATGGATTACGACTCCTGAAGCCAAAAGGTGAGTTGAAATAAAAATCAAACTTATTCAAATTATTAAGTTTTAGAATTATCACAACAATTATGGGGTGTCAAGCAGTTTACCTCTTGAAACAAAAGTATCATATATATTATTATATTACATCAAATCAATTATTTGTAAATCACTATGTTCGAACCGGATGTAGAAAAACGACGCCATTTTTTAACAGCCAGGCCGAAAGGAGTTGCATGCGCCGATTTTACGTTGATCCCGATGAAGCCCGGAAAGAGTACCCTCAAATCAAGGGACAGGATTTCAGGCATATGCAGAAAGTGCTTCGCCATGAACCCGGCGACCGGGTTATATTGATCGACGGGTCCGGTTTTGAATACCTGTCGGTCATCGAAAAAATGAACAGCAGCAAAGCATTCCTTTCCGTTCTTGATAAAAAATGGTCAGAAACGGCCTCGCCTCTGGAACTGACCGTAGCCCAGGGATTCCTGAAAGAAAAAAAAATGGATACGATCATCCGCCATCTTACCGAACTCGGTTTGACCCGGTGGATCCCGGTCATCTCCCAAAGATCGGTCGCCAGGCCGGACCATCGGCGCATGCACGAAAGAATGCGCCGATGGAACGCCATTGCCGTCGAATCCATGAAACAATGCGGGCTTTCCAGAATACCCGATATTTCTGAAGTCATGACGTTTGAAGCGCTGATTGAAAGCAAAGAAGCATATGACGGAAAAATCATATTCTGGGAGGAGGAGACAGCCCCGCTAAAAGACCTTTTTCCCGATAATCCAAAAAAAATCCTTGTGCTTGTTGGGCCCGAGGGCGGCTTTTCACCGGAAGAAGTCAATCATGCAAAAGGCTGCGGATTTAAAAGCGCCTCTCTGGGCCCTCGCATATTACGGGCCGAAACCGCTTCAATCGCAGCATGCACGCTTCTGCAGTATCTCTACGGAGATATGAAAAAAGAGATTCATCCTTTTTGAAAAACCTGCCCAAAAAGTCCTTGACAGGTGCATGCTCTTTTCTTTATACACTTGGCAATCAATGCCGAGGTAGCTCAGTCGGTAGAGCAGGTGACTGAAAATCACCGTGTCGGCGGTTCAATTCCGTCCCTCGGCACCAGAATTCAAGAAGCATTGTTTATCGAAAAGGGGGCAGCGGACTCATGTGAGCAGCTGTACCCCTTTTCTGCTTCCACCCCTTGACCGGTGAACCCGCAAGGCGCAGCCGTTCCGTTTTGATAAGGGCAATTTCTACCCCCCCTGAGGTTCGCTGCCAGCATTTCAATCATATTGACACTACAGCTGTTTATCGATATATATGAACTGAAATGCCATCCACCGCTGGCAACTTCAATCTGCAATCTGCCCTATTCAAGCCTCATGGAGATATCGATGATCAAGGAATCCAATATACTGCAATTTATCCCGACCATAAAGAACATCCAGATCTTTCACTGGCTGAACGAGGATGAACGACAGAAAATCCTTTTGATTTCATCCATACTGCACTTTGCCAAAGGGGAACGCATCATTTGCCAGGATGAAATCGGCGACGCCCTTTACTGTTTGATCAGCGGGGAGGCAAGCGTTTCAATGCAGGACAGGCAGAGACAGGAAGTGACCATCTGCAGGATACAACCCGGGGAGAGCTTTGGGGAAGCGGCTATTTTCATGACCGCCAAAAGAACGGCTAACGTAACGACACTAACAGAGTCAACCGTCCTTCAGACAAAAAGAAAGGACTTGATCTATTTTTTCAAATCCTACCCGGATGCCGGCAACCGGCTCCTGATGCTCATGATCCTCAACCTGATCAATAAACTCAAACAGGCGAACAAGGACCTGGTCCTCGAAAAACAATCCGAGATCGATCCCGCTCAGTTGGATTCATTAATCCATGATTTTATCAAACAATACAAAACAGCCGGCTTCTGACGCCTTTAACCAAAGACATCAGAAACCGGCTGCAAAAGAAGAAGGCGGCACAAAAAAGAAAGTATTTTTCGTTTTTTGCCGGCACCCGCAAGGCCGCATCAATCAGTAATCATAATCGTCGTCGTCATAATCGTCATATTCCATAACCTGCCGCAATGCATCCATGTGGGGGCGAACCGCTCTGACATCTTCCGCTGGAGCGCCGGTCATATATTCTACTGAGGCCATCGTGTTTTGCATCATCTGCTTTATTTCCTGCTTCTGTTCATCGGTCATGTATGGGTTTTCATCTATCTCGCGCAGGGATCGCTCCATTTCTGCTTTAATATCACGATCTTCTTCCTCGAATGTGATTGTAAAAAACGCCCTGAGGACCCTGTCTCCCACCTTTGCCCATTGCTCGACGTTCCTGAAGCCGTGGCTCCGGGCAATCCCCTGCATACGACCATAGATTTCATGACCCTTCAGCCGCGCAATGCTGTCAGACATGATATTGTCCGGCATCTCGGCAGACTTTCCAGAGTCGAATGCCTCATCTTCATAATATTGATCCAGGTCGTCGTATTCCTCCTCCAGCGTCTGAATCTCTTTCAGGCTCGATATGAAATTTTTGATATCCGCATCCCGAAGCGGGGCGGCGAATACGGTTCCCACCAGGGCAAACATCAACACGAAACCGGCAATCAGGCACTTTACGGAAAAACATGTTTTCATTGCAGCACATCCTTTTTGAAGGGTTAAACCGTTTTTGGAAAAATCAATTACAGCATTAATGCTTATCATAGTTCCGGATAATCTGCCATGCAATAGCAATTTGCCCCTTAAGGAAAAAGATCACCATGCTGATGCGAACCCTTGAAAGAATTGATTCACAAAAGCGTTGATGAAGTCACTTTCCTTTCGACAATTTTTTCCGGGGTTTTTCAGCCATTCGACAATTATTGCCGGGCCATCGCTTTGACGGGTATTTGTCATTCGCCCCAAACATATTATAATATCAGCCAGTATCCGATTCCTGTAAACAGGGCATATAAATTGCATAAACAACAGTTTAACCATAAAGCCTGTTGACTTTGGCTTTCCGCGAGGCGATAAACAGGATCAAAACATTTGCGCTCCCAATGGATTGGAGGACATGTGAATATAAAAACGCTCGCAGTCATCGTGGTCATTGCAGCCGCGTTTTTCGGATGGCGGTTTTTCTTTTCTGCGCCGTCTGACACAGCAATTGTCGCAGACAGGGGCGGGCGGACCGTTCCTGTTGAGGTGACAGCTGTCAAACGGGATACCATCAAAGATATTGCCCGGTTTACGGGCACACTCAGACCATCTGCCCGGTTTGTCGTCTCCCCGAAGATTCAGGGCCGGCTGGAAAATATCCGGGTCAATCTCGGCGATCATGTTTCAAACGGCGACCTTGTTGCAGTTCTGGACGGTGAGGAATATGTCCTTGCCGTCACCCAGGCCAAGGCTGAACTGGAAGTCAGCCGGGCCAACCTGCAGGACGCCCAAAGCGCACTCGAAATCGCAGACCGTGAACTGGAGCGCGCAAGGGAACTTCGGCAGGAGCAAGTCGCATCCGAAGCCGAGCTTGATACCGCCCTGGCAAAACACAATGCGGCCAAAGCGGCCCTGGCGGTTTCCCAGGCACAGGTTCATCAGCGGGAGGCCGCACTGGAGGGCGCCCGGGTCCGCCTCTCCTACACCCGAATCCATGCCCGGTGGACCAACGGCCAAAGCCGCCGGGTCGTTTCGGAACGGTTTATTGATGAGGGCAACATGCTGAGGGCAAATGATCCCGTGGTCGCCATCGTAGACATCGATTCTGTGATCGCCCGTATTCACGTCATTGAACGGGATTTTCCCCACATCAGGGTTGGCCAGGTGGCCCGCATCGATACCGACGCCTACCCGGACCGGGTTTTTGACGGTCGCGTTGCCAGGCGCTCCCCCGTGCTTGCCGAAGCGTCCCGCCAGGCCGTTGTTGAAATCGATATCCCCAATGAAGACTTTCTCCTGGCGCCGGGGATGTATGTCCGTGCATGGATCGAATTTTCAAGAAACGAGGATGCGATCGTCATCCCGGCATCTTCGATTGTCACCCGTGACGGAAAAAGCGGCATTTTCATTGTGGATGAAGACGATCATACGGCTGCATTCATTCCGGTCGAAACCGGCATCACCGAGGGTGAGCGTGTTGAAATCACGCACCCGGACATTTCCGGAATGATCGTCACCCTGGGCCAGCACCTGCTGGAGGACGGGGCCTCTGTTCGAATCGCCGGCAAAATGACGGAGCAGAAAAATTGAAATCAGCCGCTTTTTCAGTCAAACGTCCAATATTCACGACCATGGTGACGCTCTGCGTCATCATCATCGGCGGCATGGCCCTGTCCAGGCTTCCGGTTGACCTTCTGCCGGACATCACCTATCCGACCCTGAGCATTTCCACTACCTATGAACAGGCAAGCCCCGAGATCATCGAGGAACTGATCACCCGGCCCATCGAGGAGGCCATGAGCGCTGTGCCGGGCGTTGAAGAAGTGTCCTCGGTTTCAACGGAAGGGGGAAGCAACGTCCGGGTCACCTTTGCGTGGGGCACAGACCTTGATGCCGCTGCCAATGATGTCCGGGACCGCCTGGACAGGGTTATCCCGAGGCTGCCCGACGACGCAGACCGCCCTTCCCTGCGCAAGTTCGACCCGGCAAGCTTTCCCATTCTGGTCCTGGGCGCATCAAGCCATCTTGACCCGGTTGAAACGCGGCGCATCATCGACGATGACATCAAATACCGCATCGAGCGGGTTCCGGGCGTTGCATCCATGGATATATGGGGGGGGCTGAACCGGGAAATCCACGTGGACTTGGACCCGGTCCGGCTCAAGGCGCTGGAGTTGTCCGTTTCTTCAATTATCACCGCCATCAGAAGCGCCAATATTACACTCCCGGCCGGATCCATCGAGTCCGGCACATGGGAACTGACCCTGCGGACCGCCGGTGAATTTACCGATCTGGACGAAATCCGGAAAACCACCGTGGCCGTCCGAAACAATACACCGGTGCGCCTTGAACAGGTCGCGGACGTAACCGACAGCTATGAAAGGGTCCGCCGGATCGTCCGGGTCGACGGCGATCCGGGTCTCCGCCTGTCCGTGAACAAACAGTCCGGCACCAACACCGTCGAAGTGGCCCGCCGCGTGCTTGCTGAAATCGATCGGATCAACAGGGACGTCCCCCAGGTGCGCATCACCCCGATCATCGATACGTCCGAATACATCCAGCGCTCCATCACCAATGTGGGAACGGCGGCCCTTTACGGCGGGCTTATCGCCCTTCTCGTCCTCATGGTGTTTTTGAGAAACATCCGAAGCACGGCTATTATCGCAGTGGCTATCCCGGTTTCCATTATTGGCACATTTGCCATGATCTACGTGGGGGGATTCACCCTGAACCTCATGACGCTGGGCGGGCTTGCTTTGGGCGTCGGCATGCTCGTTGACAATGCCATTGTCGTTCTTGAAAACATCTTCCGGATGCGGGAGCAGGGCGCTTCGGCAGACACGTCCGCAATCAACGGCACCAGCGAGGTTTCTTCGGCCATCATCGCGAGCACCATCACCACCCTGACCATTTTCGTCCCCCTTATCTTTGTCCGGGGAATGGCCGGCATCATGTTCTTCCAGCTTGCAATGGTCGTTGCGTTCGCTCTTTTGTGCTCGCTGGCGGTCGCGTTGACGGTCATACCGATGCTTTCTTCAAGGTTTCTCGCCCCACCTGAAAAACACGGGAAGAGCCGGTTCAGGGCTGTTGAACACCTTTTTCACGCTTTTTCCACGGTCAACCGGAAAATGGAAAAAATTTACCTCCGGATTCTGGGTTTATCACTGGATCATCGTCCCACAACCCTCTTTGTGGCCATACTGATCCTTGCGGCAAGCCTGGCAATGGCCCCACGGATCGGCACCGAACTCATGCCGCAGACCGATGAGGGAGAAGTCCGGGTCAATGTGGAGATGGCCGTGGGCACAAGGCTCGACATCACCGACGACTTGATCCGACGCATCGAAGCCATCGTTTTTTCCGAAGTCCCGGAATTGAGAAGCGTCGTGGCCAGCGTCGGCGGCACCCACTGGCGGGGGGGCGGTTCAAACGAGGGGCAGCTCCGCATATCGCTTGTGCCAATGGCGGACAGGGACCGTTCCAGTGCTGAAATCGCAGCCATATTAAGATCGAAGCTGGCCGGGATGCCCGGCGCCGTCATACGGACCCGCGAGGGTCAGGGCTTCTTCCTGATCCGACGCGCCACCGGGGGAACCGAGCGCATTGAAGTCGAAATCCGGGGCTACAATCTCGACACGGCCGACGAATTGGCAGCCCGGGTAAGCGACATCATCGAAAATGTCCCCGGGGTGACCGATACCCTTGTGAGCAGAGCAAGCGGTGCACCGGAAAGGGAAATTGCAGTGGATCGTTCAAAAGCCGAGACCATGGGCGTTTCCGTGCGGGAGGTTTCCGAATTCCTGCAGACCGTTATCGCCGGCAGCCGTGCCGGAAATTTTCGCGCCGATGGAAAAGAATATACCATACGGGTCAAGGTAAAGGATGCTGAACACTATTCGGTGCGGGAAATCCTGGACAATACCATTGTCAATGCAGCCGGGATGCCCGTCGCCATCAGAAACATCGTATCGGTCGAGCCGAAAACCGGACCGATCCAGATCGAGCGGAAAAACCAGGAGCGCGTCGTTTCCATCCGTGCCAACATTGCCGGCCGGGACATGGGCTCCATTCTGTCTGACATCCGGCAATCGCTTGACGGGCTGGCGCTTCCTGCCGGGTTCGCCATTGTCTATGGCGGTGATTACGAAGAACAGCGGGAAGCTTTCCGAGAATTGCTGATTGGGCTGATTCTCGCCCTGGTGCTTGTATACATGGTGCTTGCCAGCCTTTACGAATCCCTGCGGGACCCGTTTGTGGTCATGTTCTCGGTCCCCTTGGCCGTCATCGGCGTGATATGGATGCTGTATGCCACCGGAACCACTTTCAACCTGCAATCCTATATCGGCTGCATCATGCTGGGCGGCATCGTGGTGAACAACGCCATTCTGCTGGTCGATTACACCAACCAGTTGCGCCGGGACCATGCCATGGGCATTCGCGGTGCGATTGAAGAGGCCGGCCGTCGGCGTCTGCGGCCCATACTGATGACAGCTTTGACCACCATATGCGCATTGATTCCCCTGGCCATCGGGTTCGGTGAAGGCGGAGAAGCCCAGGCGCCCATGGCAAGGGCTGTCATCGGCGGGCTTCTCAGCTCTACGCTGATCACCCTCGTGGTGGTCCCTGTGATGTACGCCATTATATCAAATCAAAACGGCACTGAAATGACCTATCACCCGGAAGTTTGAACATGATTATGGAAATCCTTAAAAGATCACCGGAAAAGCTGTTGGCTGTTTTCCTGGCCATCGCCATATCCTGCACGGCCGCTGCAGCCGGCACTTCCCCCTTTGAAGGAGAAGCAGGCAGCATATCCATAGAGGAAGCGGTCCTCATGGCCCTGGAAAACAACCGGGCCCTGCACATTCAGCGGATCGAACCGGATATTCGCGCAACATTTATCGATCAGGAGCGCGCTGTTTTTGACCCGGTCCTGTCAGGACAGCTCACGGCCGGAAGGGAGCGCTTCGACTCTCCGGATGCCCCTTCGACCCGAACCGAAACCACGGCCGGCGGGGAAGCATCCATATCCGGAT
>SKZX01000272.1 GCA_007127175.1 Desulfobacterales bacterium | reverse complement strand
GGACCCCTTACGGAAGCGCATTGGAAAGTAATCGATTTTATTCGTAATCGATTCAAGGAAACGTATGTGTGCCCGGTCGTGCATGAAACCACTGAGGCCCTCGGGCTGGACCTGAAATCACTGAAGGGGCTCTTCCCCACCGGGTATCTCCGGGGCGCATGCCTTCTTGCCGGGATCAGCTACTATTTTGGATGGGTCTATTACTTTGAGGAGCCGTACCGTGTTGAGTGCCAGAAAGGCGCCGGCGGCGCAAAAATTATCAGGCCCGGGCAAAAAACTTACAGGGTGGATCTTTTCGGGTCACTGGTGGACCCGTCCGAATGGGACGAAGACTTTGCCCGCAGAAAAGCTTATGAAATGAATATGAAAGGCGGATTGACCGAAAAGCACTGGCAGATTATCAAATACCTGAGGGACCGTTTTCAACAAGATAAAGCGATCCCGACCATATATGATTGCTGTGAAGCCAATCAGGTCGACATCAAAGACATCGCCCGGCTCTTCCCGACGGGCTATCACCGCGGCGCTGTAAAAATCGCCGGATTGCCGGCTTACGGAAAAGGGTCCTGAACACGCCCTTTGATTTACTTGGCCGAGTATAAGCCTTTTGGCGAAAAATGGTATTTAAAAAGTTATATTTCCAATAGGTTAAAATTGGAAATTGTCTCTATATAAGTATGACTGCATCAGTAAAAAAGCCGGCGTATAATGCGCCGGAAAAATGCTGACAAAGCGCTCTCTCGGCAGCAGCCACAGCCGCACACCACATCTGCGCATTGGTTTTGCTTTTCGAACGTGACGCGGAAACCATCGCCCCGGCGATCTGTTTCCCGCGGATTTTACGCCTCCGGCACACCGATTACAGCGATTTTAAGCCTGCTCAGGGAACAATCCTTTGCAAATGTCAAAATGCGGGACAAGTCGAATAATTCCGGCACGGTGAAACATCTTCAGGGCAGCATAAAAAAATGTTCACCTTGAGCGGGTTTTTCTGGCATCCGAGGTGCTTTTATGCTCAGATGCCATATGCTTTTTTTCAGCGAGCCTTGCAACGCAGGGAACCTTGTTTTTCTGCTTGCGATTTCGATAATTCCAGTAAAAAAATCAGGCCTGAAGACAATTTTGCGGCAGGTTAAAGGAGCTTGACGGCATATGGCAAACCCCGTTTACCTGGATTACAATGCCACCACCCCGCTATTGCCTGAAGTAAAAGAGGCAATGCGCCCCTTTATGGCGGAAGCGTTCGGCAACCCGTCCAGTTCCCACCTGCATGGCGTCGCCCCTCGGCGGGCCGTGGCCAGGGCAAGGGAACAGGTCGCAGAACTCCTGCATTGCCACCCTGATGAGATCGTATTCACCAGTGGCGGGACAGAGTCTAACAACCACGCCATCATTGGGGTTTGCCGGGCCTTGCGGCAAAAGGGCAGCCATATCATTACGTCTGCGATCGAGCATCCCGCAGTACTTGCGGTATGTGCGTTTCTGGAGGCCGAGGGGGTAAAGACCACTTATCTGCCGGTCGATTCCCATGGGCGCACTCGGGTGTCTGATGTGGCGGCAGCCGTCCGGCCCGAAACGATTCTGATCACCATCATGCATGCCAACAATGAAACCGGCAGCATTCAGCCCGTTTCCGGGATCGGGGAACTGGCGCGCCGCCGCGGCATTGTTTTCCACACGGACGCCGCACAGTCCGCGGGCAAGATCGAAACCAATGTCAATACTATCGGCGCATCGCTTCTGTCCATCGCCGGCCACAAGATGTATGCGCCCAAGGGGATCGGGGCGCTCTATGTGCGCCGCGGCATTTCCCTGACACCTTTTTTCCATGGCGCGGGGCAGGAAGACGGCCGCCGGGCAGGCACGGAAAATGTCATCCATATTGCCGGGCTGGGCAAGGCCTGCGAGATCGCAACGCGGGATCTTGAGAAGCAGGTAACGCAGATGCGGCGGCTTCGGGACCGGCTGCATGAAGGCCTCAAGGAATGCGGCGTCGGCGTGCGCGTGAACGGTCACCCGGATGAGCGGCTGCCCAACACATTGAGCATATCCTTCCACGGGTTGGAGGCAAACCGGGTGCTGGAGGAAATAGGGCTGGATGTTTCTGCATCTGCGGGCGCTGCCTGCCACTCGGACGGGGTGGACGTGTCCCATGTCCTTCTCGCCATGCAGGTCCCCGGGGAATGGGCAAAGGGGACCCTTCGATTCAGCGTGGGGCGGATGACCACCGAATCGGACGTGGACCGTGCCGTTGTGGCAGTGTCCGACGCCGTTAAACGGCGCCACCCCTATTGAGCGGGCGGAAAATGACCACATTGCGATCCATTGGCCTTGAAATGGACAACGGATTTTGGTATTTGAATTTTCTATTTCCTGTGAAGGGGATTATCAATAATGATAATGGCGGACTTTCTGCTGTCTTAGCGTTTGGCAGCATATTTCGGATCACCATTATAACGGTGTGTCCTGCTTGGGCGGGATGCCGGAAAAGGTTACCATGCCAAAAGCGAAGAAACGCACAATGCCAAAGATCGGCCTGATAGTCCTGCTATCATTTTTTATTGCCTGTTCATGGGCATTTGCCTTCCCCCGGGAAAAAACGACCCCATTCCTCATAAGCCATGAACTCAAAGGCCGAAGTCTTACCCCGCACCTTTCCTATTTTGTCGACGTGACCGGCAGCGCTGGTATTTCGGACGTGGCCGACCGGGCGGAAAAATTCCAGCCCCTTCAGGATCGCCGTGGCGATCCCAGTTTCGGGTTGACCAGGGATGTTTACTGGTTCATGTTCAGCGTTAAAAATGTCCAACCCGATCCGGTGGCCTGGGTTCTTGATCTCCATTACCCGCTTATGGATTTTATTGAGCTCTATGTTCCGGATGACGGCACTTTCCGCGCAATGCAGACCGGGGATCGCCGCCCGTTTGATCAGCGGGGGGTGCCCGGCCGCACCTTTGCCTTTCCACTGACCGAGCCCCCCGGGGAACGCACCTATTTTTTGAGGGTGGAATCGAGCGGCAGCCTGATCGTGCCGCTCAAGGCATGGTCTCCCGCCGGGTTTCAGCACAATCAAACCAGGGAAACAATGGTGATCGGCATTATCTGCGGGGCCCTCCTGGCCATGGCCATCTATCACTTATGCGTCTTTTTCTGGATGCGCGAAAAGAGCTACCTCTATCTCGGTCTTTTGATCATTTTTGCCGGGCTTTTTTCAATGACCAATACCGGCGTTACCTTCCAGTATTTGTGGCCTTCCAACCCGGCGTGGGGGAATACGGCGTTCCATTTTTTTCTGGCGTCCGGGAACCTGACGGCTCTCCAGTTTTCCCGCAT
>SKZX01000075.1 GCA_007127175.1 Desulfobacterales bacterium | reverse complement strand
TATCCGCGGTGTAAAAGAGCGCAAACGCGTCATCGCGAAAATACAGCACCGGGCATTCGAAAGTGGCGGCGCCGTGGGAAAGCATTGTTCCGGGCCGCAAAGATGAAGAGAAAAACGGTTGATCCATCAAAAATGCCCCCTTTTTCTAATCGATAAGAGATGTGTCACGGCTTATTTCATCATGCCTTTTTAACTGTTTCAGGCAAGCACGTCAAATTCAAATAAAGGGTCCCTATCTGCCGTCCATCCCCATATTAATAGAGGAAGCCGAAGATCCATAGGGGTATTTTCCGGCCGAAGCCGGATTCGATCCCGTCGGCTGCGATATAGGCGTTATCAATGCCCCGGATTTGTTTGCCGGTTTTGGTTTTTCCACCGATTTCAAAGACATATGCTTTGTCTTGAACAATAATGCTGAAATCCCCGTAATCACTCGTATGGACGGCGATTTCCGGGCTCGCCGGGTGCGGCATGAGGGCATTGTGGATTTGGTTGAGGAAAAACGTTTCCCGGATAGTGCCGGGATTGACGGTTTCCGAGAGCGCGTGGGCCAGATTGGGATTTTCAAGATAGATTTTGTCAGGCTTTGAAAGCATTTTATAGCCTGAGCCACTCTGCCGGACCAGATTCAACAACCGGGCTTGATGGAGTCTTTCCAGGTATGAATATATCTTTGGCCGGGATATTTCAGTCATGGAAGACAGTTTTTGAATGTTGACCATTGAGGGCACATTAACGGCCAGAAAGGCGATCAGTTTTTTCAGCTTGGCGATTTGCCGGATATCAACGCCACCGGCAACGGGAAGGTCCGTCTCCAGAACCTGGTTGATCACATTTGTGAGTTTCAGCCCGTAAACATCTTCGCCTTCCAGAAAAAAAGGATAATAGCCGATGCGCAGGTAATTGATAAAATGCGCCAATGGTTTGATCCGGTCGCAGATTTTTCTGGTGTGGGCCTGGTGGTTTTCCGTGATGTCGTTTAAGCTCAGAACAGGAAAAGTCTGCTGGTGCTTTAACAGCAGATATTCACGAAAGGACATGCCGTGCAGGTAATGAATGACTGCCCGCCGACTCAGGTCCGCGTTCTGATCATGCATCTGCAGAATGCTTGATCCTGAAAAAACAATCTGAAGCTCAGGGCAGGCATCATAGAGGGTTTTGACGTGGCCGGCCCAGCCGGCAAATTTATGGACCTCGTCCAGAAGCAGCAGCCGGCCGCCGTATGCAAAAAACTCTTTACCGAAATCATAAAGTGAAAGGGCCTGGAACCGGGGGTGATCAAGCGAAATATAAAGTGCTTTTTCAGATGCCGGGTAATGCTCATTAATGTGCTGGAGCATCAGGGTTGTCTTGCCGGTACCTCTGGCCCCCAGTATGCCGAGGCACCGGGATGTCCAGCCGATGGTCTGGTATAGATACCGTTTGGTGGCCGGCAGATGTCTGAGCCTTGCCTGTTGTTCAGCGAACCAGTAATCCATATCACGCCCCTGCTTGCAGCCGGAAAATGGGCCAAAGAATCCGACCTGCAATAATGTAAATCATGATTAACATATTAAATATATAAATGTCAATCCTAATTTACAACAAAACTGCCGCGCCTTTGGCGCGATTACAAAGTCGTCTGAAACCGACTTTTAACAGGACCATCAAAATTGACCAATTCCGTGTTGAGGCATTGCGGTGCTGCCCACGGCAACAATTGCAGGGGGTTGCTGATAGGTCCTGGCGAAGCGCGGGCAGGCGCCCTGTGGCCCCGCCCTTTATCACAGGGCGCGCATGAGCGAGCCATGGAGATATCAGCGTTCTCCTGCAGTTGCCGGGGCAGCACCGCAATGCCTCAACACGGAATTGTCCTTAGTGGTCCCGGACAAAAATACAGCGGCATTCGATGGCCGATGCATCCCGTCCCGGCTGCGTTGCTCGGCGCTTAAATACGCCAGGTATTCTCGCTTCTCGCGCCTTGCGGGACGGGCGCCTCGACCATCTCGGAGCGTCACTGTATTTATGCCCGGAACCACTTAGACAAAAGGATTGCTTGCCAACGTGTCTGTGGAAGGGACGTCGTAAAATAACGCGCTTACAACCGGATGACGCTGTTCAGCGTGCCATGCTCGTTGAGGGCCGTGTCGCAGCAGGAAGGATCGATCATCCATTCGCCGTCGATGATGAATTTGTATTCGTAGTTGCCGTTGGAAAGCAGCTTCACTTTTTTCCAGACGCCGGTTTGGTCCTTTTTCATGGGGTCGGCACTTTCAGACCAATGGTTAAACGTGCCCGCCAGCAGGACCTGGTGGGCTTCCGGCGCCACGATCCTGAACTCGATGCGTTTGCCTTTCGTTGCCATGTCTTTTCCTCCTTCATGTGTTGCGCTGCTGGGCATTGCGCGAGCGGCCATTGTATCGAGAACCCGGCCGCCGGCGGCGCTGCCTGCGATCAGGACTGCCGCGCATGGCCCTTGAATTCCCCTTTTCTTTGCGCCTGGTGATGCCGCCGTGCCGGTCACCCCATGGCGCCCGAGGCGATGGTGCGGTCGATTTCATCATCGGACATCCCGATGATATCGGCAAGCACGCTGCGGTTATGCTCCCCAAGTGCGGGCGCAGGGCCCCGGACCTGCACCAGGCTGTTTAATGCCTTCAGGGCTGGGCCGAAAATCGTGATAATGCCCGCGCCCGGCTGATCGATATCCACCAGGAGCCCCCTTGCGCGGGTGTGGGGGTGTTCCACCACCTGCTGGATATTGTTGACGGTTGCGGCCGGCACACCATGGCCCCGCAGTTTTTCAACGGCTGTTTTCACCGGGAACTGCCGGGTCCAGTCCTCGATCATTGTTTTCAGGGCCGGCTCATTTTCATTGCGGGCGAAAAAGTTGGAAAAGCGTTCATCATCGCATAGCTCAGGGCGGCCGATGGCGTCGCACAGCCCCTTGAAAGGCTTGTCCCCGGCGCAGATCAGAAAAACAAACCCGTCCGATGCCTGGAAGGTGTCAAAGGGCGTTACATAGGGATACCGGTTTCCCGTTCGCTTGGGGATGTTGCCCGTCACCGTGAAATCCACGAACTTGGCTTCCAGGAGCTGAACGGCCACATCAAACATGGAAACATCCAGATATTCACCCTGACCCGTCCGTTCCCGGGCGAACAGGGCCGCGCTGATGCCAAGCGCCGCGTACATGGCGGTGGAGATGTCCACGATCAGGGTGCCGGCCCGCAGGGGTTCCCCGTCCGGGTAACCGGTGGTGCTCATGAGCCCGCTGATGGCCTGGATTACGGCATCGTATGCGGGTTGGGAAGACAAAGGGCCGGTCTGGCCGTAGCCGGAAATGGAGCACATGATCAGCCC
>SKZX01000427.1 GCA_007127175.1 Desulfobacterales bacterium | reverse complement strand
CTCCTGGCGAAGCGCGGACAAGCGCCCTGTGGCCCTGCCGTTTATCACAGGGCGCGTCTGCGCAAGCCATGGAGATATCAGCGTTCTCCTGCAGTTGCAAGGGCAATGCCCGGTGACACCCGGGGGAAATTGCCCTTAACTATAAAACATTGCTTCCAGCAAGCGGCTATGCATCCGCCAGCACCCCTTTCCTGTAGGCCGTCAGGTAATTCGAGCAGTATTCATCCCTTCCGGCAAGGGTTTCCGCCGCATGGATATTGGCCATCATCCGACGGTCCATGGGATTGATAATCGCGCCGTCAAGCCCCTTGCAGATGGCCATAACCATAAATGCCTGGTTGAGCAGTTTTCGCTCGGGCAGGCCATAGGAAATATTGGAAAGGCCGCAAATGGTATGAACGCCCGGAAATTCGGTCATAATCGCCTCGATGGCATTCAGAAACTCCCTGCCGTAGGCGTCGTTTGTTGAAATCGGCTGGACCAGCGGGTCCACGTAAATATTTTCCAGGGGGACATTGTTTTTAACCAGCTTGTTGATCAGCTCGGATGCAATGGACAACCGGTCCGCCTTGGTCTCCGGCATGCCCGCATCGCTCATGCAAAGGGCGATCACCTTGCAGTCCGTCCCGGATACAACGGGCAGGAGCGCATCATAACGTTCCTTTTCAAGCGAAATGGAGTTGATCATGGGTGTTCCCTTGTGCAGCGGCAGAACCGCTTCGATGACTTTCGGGTCCGGGCTGTCAATGCAGCAAGGGGCCTCCACGGCCGCCTGAACCAACTCGACCAGCCATGTCATGTACCGGGCTTCCTTGCCCACAAAGGTTCCCGCGTTGATATCGATATAATCCGCCCCGTTTTCGTGCTGATCCCTGGCAATCTGCTGGATGACACCGGTATTTTCAGCTTCAATGGCTTCTTTTACCGCTTTTCTGCTTGAATTGATCAGTTCTCCGACGATTAACATATGTATTCCTCCCTAACATATTAATATGTTTAAATCTCAACGATTGTGGCAGCATGCGCCATCTCAATAACCCTCATCCCCGTACCATGGCTCCTATAGGCGCCTATTTCTGAAGAAACGGCTTCTGGGGGATTTTCCCGCCGGCCGGCACGCAGACGAAATCCGCCGGGTCATAGGGGCCGAACAGCAGTTTACGGAAATACCGATCGGAGCCCTCAACCTCCTCGAATTGCATGCCCAGGAAACCGGCATTGTCTTTTGCCCGCTTTCTCAGTTTTTCCCTGTCTTTTCCCCTGCCGCCGATCAAAACGATATGGGTGTAATGCTTCAACTCCTCCCGCAAGCCCCATTCCGCATCCTGGCGCCCCATTTTCGGCACGTACTCGTTTTCAAGCATGCCCAAAGGATCTTTTTCTTCTGCCACCCACCCGGGGGTGAGGTAATAGGTGCCTGCCCGCGCCTTGAAAGCGTCATGGTAGGCCTGCCGGGAACCCAGCATGAGCGCAATGCAGTCATGCACCCGGGGAATACAGATCTCCTGTTTCAGCGCTCGGGTTCCCACCACGCCGTTGGAACACAGGCCGTACCCCAGAACGATATGCGCGGCGTATCCTGCGACTTCGGCGATTTTCCCCTCGATCATCCGGCGCATCCGTTCCGGTGTCCGGTGAAGGTTCTGGTCCAGGTAATGGACCTCTATGGGCGCGTCTTCCGGCAGCAGTGCATCGATTTCGGATTTCATCACCCTGCAGGCGATCACCACCCTTGGATGGTCCCTGTCCAGGCCGTATGGTTTGCGGTAATCTTCATGCGGGGACGACATCTTCGGGAAACTCCATTTCTTCAACATATTTTTCCATGAAATCCGGGCGGGTCTCGATGCTGACATGGCTGACCCGCTTCATTTCTTCTTCCAGGAATCTGCGGTAGCCAATATTTTTAAGCATCCGGACGCAACCGATCCGGCTGGTATTGCCGGCAAAGGTGACCTTTCCTGCCGTACCCGGCGGTATAAAACCAATGGCCTCCAGATTGTAAGGGCGAAGGGAGTACCCGAACCCGCCGGCCAGGACAATACTGTCCAATTCATCAGCGCTGATCCCCGCCTCGCCAAGCAGGATATCAATGGCCGCACGAATGGCGCTTTTGGCAAGCTGCACCTGCCGGACATCCTCCTGGGTGAACCAGACGCTGTCGCTGATGCGAAAAGCGGCCATTCCATCTTTTTCCTCAAGATGCGCGGCGACATCCGCAGGCAACCCGTCCGCCTGGGAGGGCCGCTTCATGCGGCCGGACGAATCAATGACCCCGGTTTTACAGAGGGCGGCCGTGAGATCAATGATGCCGCTGCCGCATATGCCGACGGCGGGTGCATTGCCAATGGTATAGATATCTAAATTACTGCCGTCCGTTTTAACGGCTTCCACCGCCCCGATGCGGGCGCGCATCCCGCCTGAAATCCCCATCCCTTCGAACGCCGGGCCAGCCGCAGTGGAAGACATCACCCATCGACCGTGTGCACTCACCCCGATTTCGCCGTTGGTGCCAACGTCAATAAACAGCATGTTGACCTTTCCGCTGAAAAATTCAGGGCTGACCAAGAGCCCGGCGCTGATATCGGCGCCCACGTAGGCATGCAAAACAGGCGGAACATAAACCCTCGCGCCCGGGTGAACCGCCAGGCCGAATGTTGAAACCGGATAGGTTCTGCCGCTTTCAATCCCCACCGTAAAGGGGACCTCCCCCAGCGGTGCCGGGTCGATCCCCGCGGCAATCTGAAGCATGGCCGTATTGCCGCCGATGACCACGTCAAGAATCTCATTTGCTTCGGCATCCGATTCTTCGCAGATCGCATCGATCAACTGGTTGAGCCCTTCCCGTATCGTTGATGACAACTCGTCGAGTCCCTCGGGCGTTGATGCATACTGGATACGCCTGACCACATCATGGCCGTATCGGATCTGGGGGTTCAAAGACGACGTGGTGGACAGCTCTTTGCCGGTTGTCAGGGAGACAAGGGTGGCCACGAGCGTCGTCGTTCCGAGATCAATGGCAAGCCCCTTTGGAGCGCTTCCCCGGCGGAAGCTTTTCATTTCTTCAGTGGCGCCGTCTTCATACCGGCACATATACCGGCCGGATACCGCCAAAACCCGTACACCGGGGAAAACCCGGTTTTCGTCTTCGATGGCATGCAGATGCCGCTTTTCAATCCCATCGTCTCCTTCTTCAGTCGGCCAGGCAAAAAATTCCGGGTCCTGGTCTCCTTCCAGGATTCGGTGTTCATCTTCCCCGTATTCCGCAAGAAGCCTTACGGTCATGTCCGTTTTCGGCACTACCTGGCAGGCCAGGCGAACCCCCCCTGCAAGCTGTTCTTCGG
>SKZX01000285.1 GCA_007127175.1 Desulfobacterales bacterium | reverse complement strand
GCTCCAGGCAGCGGGAAATGATAATGGTCTGGATGGAGCGTCGCATTTTCAAAACGCGCTTTTCAAAGCCGGGTGAGCTGGCGGCCATCACTTCGATCAGGCCCTTGAGCACCTGCATGGTGTGTTCGTCGGCCAGGTCGTCCATGTCCGGTATCTGCCGGGCTGTCTCCGCGTCCATGTCCCTGAAGGCATTCACGGCCATGTTGAACATTTTTTTGCTGATGTCGATAAGCGCATCCATGGCCGGGATTTGATCCAGCGTCGGGTGCTGGCAGAGAAAGATGGTGCGCTCGGCGATATTGACGCTTTGATCCGCGATGCGCTCCAGGTCGTTGCTGATGCGCATGATGCCCACGATCATGCGCAAATCTCGGGCCATTGGCTGCTCCAGGGCCAGCAGGCGCAAAGACTGCCGGTCGATTTCCAGCTCGATCCGGTTGATGTCCCGGTCGCCGTCGATGATCTGCTGGGCGAGGTCGTCGTCCCGGCTGAGATAGCTCTTGCATGCGTTTTCAAATGACTGCCGGGCAAGGGCGGCCATTTTGTATAGGGTCAGTTTGAGCTGTTCGAGCTCCTTGTGAAAATTCTGGCGTTCCATGTGGTTTCGGCCTCCTTGTTAACCGAATCGACCCGTGATGTAGTCTTCCGTCTGCTTGAGCCCGGGGCGCGTGAAAAGGGTCTCGGTATCGCCGGTCTCAATGAGCCGGCCCATGTAGAAAAAGGCGGTGACATCGGAAACCCGGGCTGCCTGCTGCATGTTGTGGGTGACAATGATAATGGTGTAATCCTTTTTCAGCTGGTGGATAAGGTCTTCAATTTTCTGCGTGGCTATGGGGTCCAGTGCGGAAGCCGGTTCATCCATGAGCAGCACCTCGGGTTTCACGGCAAGGGCCCTGGCAATGCACAGCCGCTGCTGCTGGCCGCCGGAAAGGCCCAAGGCAGATTGGTTCAAGCGGTCCTTGACCTCGTCCCAGAGCGCGGCGTCAACCAGGCTCTTTTCAACGCTTTCCCGAAGGACCGCCTTGTTCTTGAAGCCGTTGACCCGAAGGCCGTAGGCCACGTTTTCGAATATGGTCTTGGGAAACGGGTTGGGTTTCTGAAAGACCATGCCCACCCGACGCCTGAGTTGAACCACGTCTACAGACGGTTCATAGATGTTCTGACTGTCCAGAAGGACCTCCCCGTCGATCCGGGTGCCGGGTATCAGGTCGTTCATCCGGTTGAGGCAGCGCAGAAACGTGCTTTTCCCGCAGCCGGACGGCCCGATGAGGGCGGTTGCCTGCTTTTCGGCAACTTCAATATCGATTTTTTCCAGGGCCTTGAAATCGCCGTAATAAAAATCCAGCGCTTTTGCGGCGAATTTGATGGTATTGGTCATGCCTTTGTCAATCCTTTATGCCATTATCGCCATTCGTTGTCTCGATGTTGGATGCGGTTTCGGTACGGGGCTTTAACAGGGAAAAGAAGAACACGCTGCCGCTCGATTTCCCCTCGGGCGGGCTTTGAATCCATATTTCCCCGCCCATGCCCGTGACCGCATTTTTGCAGATGGCAAGGCCCAGCCCGGTGCCCCCGGTGAACCGGCTGCGCTCCTTTTCAACCCGGTAGAAACGTTCAAATATCCTTGACTGGTGCTGCTTTGCAATCCCCGGCCCCTCGTCTGCTACGGCAAAAACGATCCTGTCTCCGGCAACACTGGCGGAAACGGTGATGGCGCCGTTTTCCGGGGAATACCGGATGGCATTGTCCAGGAGGTTGCCAAATACCTGGGCCAGGGCTGCTTCGTCCGCCTTGACTAAGGCCGGTGCCGTGATCTGGTGGTCAATGGTGATGTTTTTTTGGCGGACCATGGGCATGGCCCTTTCCAATGCCCCATTGAAGCAGGCGGCGGCGTCTATGGCGGACAGGCGTTTTAAAAACGGCTTGTCCTGGAGTCGCGTGAGCTGCAGGAGGTCGTCCACGATGGCGCTCATGTGGTTGGCGTTCTTGTGGATGGTCTGCAAAAAGGACTTGGCGTCGTCGGCGAAGGAAAAGGGTCCGGACAACAGTGTTTCCACGTAGCCCTTGATGGACGTGAGCGGGGTTTTGAGCTCATGGGACACGTTGGCAACGAAGTCCCGGCGGATTTTTTCCAGGCGCTTCCGCTCGCTGACATTGTAAAATACCACCAGCGCCCCCCCCTCCGGGATGGCTGCCAGGTAAACCTCGTAGAACAGGTCTTCCTCCAGTTCCAGGGTGAAACTGAATTCCGGGGTGCCGGCGATGACACGGTCGCAGGCCGCCTGGATCTCGTTGTTGACAAAAACTTCCATGGGCGTCTTGCCGGTGCACGACCCCCGGCACCCGGCCAGTTCCTCGACGGCCTGGTTGACGGCCTTGATGCGGCCGTTTTTATCCAGGAGCAATATGCCTTCCCGCATGTTTTCGATAATGGCGGCCAGTTCGTACTTCTGGCGGGTGATGGTCTCCACCTGGCAGGAGATGCGGTCCGCCATTTCATTGATGTTGCCTGAAAGCTGGTGAAACTCGAAGCCGTCGTCGGCAATGTAGCGGTGCGAATAATCCCCGGTCCCGATTTTCTGAATGCGGTCGATGATCTGGTGGACAGGGGATTCCAGCCGCCGTGCAAAATAGACGCTCAATGCCAGAGCCAGGGCGAAAATCAGGGCATTGACCATCCAGAACTGCCGGGCATATTCATTGAGCCGGGACTCCACATCGGAAAAAGGCATGGCGATCCGGAAGACCACGGGCGATGGATGGTTGTTCAGTGAAATACGAACGGCCGCATAGACCAGGTACCTGCCCAGGGTGTCTGAATACCGTATGCTCGATCCCCTGCCGGTCCTGAAGGCCGACATGACTTCCTCCCGGAAGGCATGGCTTTCCATGCCGGGGACGCTTTCAATAGGAACGTCTGAATCCGCAATGACCCGGCCGCCGGTTTCGATGACGGTAATCCGGTGCCCGAGCTGCCGTGCAAATGTTTTGCACCACTGGTCGAGCGCCGCCTCCGATGCAAAGGGCGGGTGCTGCTGGGCCAGCCATTCCACCAGGCCCAGGGTTCGCCAGGCGTCCTGCCGGGTCGTTTCAAGGAAATCTTTTTTCAACGAATAATAGATATAGACGCCGGGGATGGATATGGCAACGATCAGAACGACCCAGAATGACACCAGAAGCCGCGTGCCGAACCGCATGGATTGAATTCGTTTCAATATGATTGCTCCCTTTGACTGTCCTGCTGAACCCTAACTTTTCATTCCTCTCTGAACCGGTAGCCGATGCCGCGCACGGTCTCGATATCGTCTGCGAAAGGCCCCAGCTTCTGGCGCAGCCTTCGAATAT
>SKZX01000170.1 GCA_007127175.1 Desulfobacterales bacterium | reverse complement strand
TCATGCACTGGCCGCACCGGACGCAAAGGCTCAGAAAATCGGGTTCCGGCAGCGCGCCCGGCGGTCGGATCAGCCTGGGCGCACGCACAAGCCCTTCGGCATCTTCGGACGGCACGGCCATGAGCCCGGTCAGGCCGACAGCGGCGGTCCCGGCCCCGGCAATGCCCGAGATCAGCAGACGGCGCCGACCATGCGATACCGGCATCTCCCCGGACAGACCGCCGGTTGAAAACCGGATCGCCGCCTTGGGGCAGATGCGCTCACAGGCTTTGCAGGCAATGCACTCCCCGTGATCGGCAACGGTCCCGTCGGCAGTCGAAATGGCTGACATGGGGCAGTTGCGGATGCACTGGCCGCACTGGTCGCAGGTTTCGTCAACCTGCCGGCGGATGAGGGGCTTTCGGGACAACAGCGCCAGCAATCCTCCGGTCGGGCACACATACCGGCACCAGAACCGGGGTGAAAAGGCAGCCGCCGCAAAAATTGCCGCAAACAGGAGAAACACAAAAAAATTGGCGGCATACCGCCGGGGTTCGATTTCCAGGAACATCAATGCGCGCATGTCGAGCCAGTCAAACAGCGGATACAGGAAAAGCAACCCTTTTTCCCCAAAAAACCAAACCACCGGGTAGATGACCATGCCGTAAAACCGGGTGACAAGCGACAGGGGCGCTGCCCAGAAAACAAAAGAAACACCCGTCAGCGCAGCCCCGGCCAAAAAAAAGAGAATAACGGTTTTCAGCCCGGGATGGAACAATGCCGGTGTTTGTTTGTTGTGTTTGTTTTTTTTTGGCGCAATGACGCCGTCTGTGAGGTCGATGGTCGTTCCCATGGGGCAGATGTATCCACAGAAGATCCGCCCGAAAAGCAGGGCCGACGCCAGCACCAGCAGCGCCGGGAGAAAGGCCCATGGCAACACCCGGCCCGCGATTGCCGCAATGCCCGTCAAAACGGGGTCCATGCGGGCAAACAAATCGGCATTCAGCAGGGCGTCCCCGGAAGCCAGGAGGAAAAGGAAAATAATCAGGCAGACGACCTGGGCGGTCCGTCGAAAACGGGTCATGCTTCCGTCTCTTTGACATCGAGGTTTTCGATGTCCATCCGGCCCAACCCGCGCTGGTGCGCCAGGCGCACGTGCCGCACCTGGTCGGGCGTGTACCGCCGTCCGTACCATTCAAAGGCGGAAACAGCATAGGCATCGGCCGCTACCATGTCCGCGGATGCGATGATGGTGTCCGGCTTCAAAACCTTGCCCGGTCCCCCCGGCCCGCCCGTAGACAGCACCCGGGTGGCATCGATCACCGTGAGGTCCGCCCTGAGCAGGGATGCAAGGTCCACGATGGCGGCATGCAGGTCGAGCCGGTGCATGATCCGGCGGTTATAGATCAACCCCATCATGCCTTTCATGGAAAGGCTGACGCCTGCACCGGAATGGGATTTTGCAACGGGTGCGGCAATAAGCACATCCGAGGCAAGCACCTCCCGCATGACGTCGGTCTGTTTCAGGGATTCGGCGTTTTCAATGGTCACTTCGGTGAACCGGCCCCGCGATGATACCGTGTGGACCATGTCCCTGTCGATATCCGCGCAGGCCTCCCGGATACCGGACATTTCCAGGCACCTTTCAGCGGGGGACAAGGGGTTGTCCAGGACCAGGACCCTTGCGGCACCGGCTTCCCGGCACATCAGGGCAATGGCCCTGACCACCGCCGGGTGGGTGTTGGCGGCACTTTCAGGGCCTGACGCAAAGCTCATATTCGGTTTGATGACCACCCTGTCGCCTTTTTTGACAAAGGCTTCCATACCGCCGAGCATATTGATGGCCGCCCGGACAGCGGCTTCGGCATCCCCCCTGGCAACGGCGATATCCGGTGTGTCCTTGTCAGCCCGGATATCATCCGATGCCAAGATTTCCGGCGGCCTGAGCAGCGATGACCCGGCCAGGACCGCCAGGGATGAGACCTGATATTTAAGAAACTGCCTGCGGCTGATGGTGTTCATGTCATTTCCTTTCCTGTTTCGAAAATCTGTTTTTCAAAAGGCGTCATTAAAAGTCGCATCCGCAAATCAGACCCTCTTGTGTCTTTAAAGAACAAGGGGTACGGGATATAAATAGACCAATATCATTGTGGGGAGACGGGTGTTGCCCGCGGCAACAATTGCAGGGGGTTGCTGACAGCTCTTGGCGAAGCGCAGACAGGCGCCCTGTGGCTTTGCCGTTCATCACAGGGCGCGTCTGAGCGAGCCATAGAGATGTCAGCGTTCTCCTGCAGTTGCAAGGGCAGCACCCGTCTCCCCACAATGATATTGTCCTTACAAACACCGTCCAATAAATATACGAACGGCAGCCGGGATGCGCAATCAAAATGCCGGGGTCACGGGCTATGTCTCACCATATTCCATCCGAATACAGAAAGTTATATAGCACTGTACACACGGTTGAATTTCCGGTATAAACTGGATCATATATCTTCAGCAAAACGGTGTCGATCATGACGGCCAACAGAAAAAACTGTTCCATTGAACACCTCTATGCGGTCCTGAACTCCACGCACAACGGTATCATCGCCGTGGACAACAGCGGCGTAATAACCCTTTTCAACAAGGGGGCGGAAAATATTCTGGACATCCGCGCGGAGGCGGCGTTGGGGCGCAAGGTGGATGATCTTTTCAATGTTCCCTCCCTTCTTTCCACCGTGCGCTCCGGTGTCCCCGATGTGGGGCGCAGGGTTGTCATCAACGGGCGGAGCATCTATTCCAACCGCTCCCCGGTCTATAAAAACGGCGAACGGGTGGGCGCCGTGGCCATATTCCAGGACACCACCGACATAGAGAAGCTGACCCGGGAACTGGCAGTGGCCAGGGATTCGGTGGAAATACTGGAAACGATCCTCGAGACCACCTACGACGGTATCGTCGTGGTGGACAAGGATGGGAAAATAACGAAATTCAACAAGGCCTACCAGAGCTTTCTGGGCATTGACGAGAAAGACGCCCTTGGAAAGCCCATCCAGGACGTGATCGAAAACACCCGGATGCACATCGTCGTCAAGACCGGCAAGCCGGAAATCGGCGAAACCCAGAAGATCCAGGGGCATGAGATGGTGGTCATGCGGATTCCCATCTACAAGAACGGTGAGGTCGTCGGTGCCGTCGGCAAGGTTTTGTTCCGGGATGTCAAGGAAATACGGTCCATGGTGGAAAGGCTCGACATCGCCACCAAGGAGCTGAAATATTACAAGGGCGAGGTCATGCGGTTGAAAGGGAGCCGTTACAACCTCAAGAATATCATCGGCCGGTCCGAAAAAATTGTCCAGGCCAAGGAAATGGCCAAAACGGCGGCATCGGG
>SKZX01000206.1 GCA_007127175.1 Desulfobacterales bacterium | reverse complement strand
GTCCTGTGTGGCCGATCCGAACGCGGCCACAACGGCCCACACGGCCACCAGCCACAGTTGTTCATTCGGGTCTGTAACTGCCATGCCCAGAAGAGCGCCGGCAACGGCAACCTGTGCGGCAAGCATCCAGGCCCGCCGCCGGCCGAAAAGGTGCGTGAGCCATGGAAGCGGCATGCGGTCAACAACAGGCGCCCACAGAACTTTAATGGAATGGGCCATGCCCACCCAGCTCAGAAATCCGATGGCGGCCAATTCCACGCCCAGGTCGCGAAGCCACGCAGTAAAGGTGCCCCCCACGAGCAGCAGCGGCAATCCGGCGGAAAAACCCAGAAACAACATTCCCAGAACCCGTGGATGCCGGTAGACCCGCCAGCCTGTGTAATCCGTCATGAAGCCCTCCAGTCGTTTTTGGAAGATCCGGGAACAGCACCTAAACCTATTAAACACAATGGGAAAAAGCAAGCGGCAAAGAAGCAAAGGGCAGGGGGATAATTCCGGTTGATCAGGGGTTCGGGGATGAATCAGGGGGCTATGCCGTATTTGCAGAACCCCCGGGAGACTGAATTCAATTCCGTCTCCCGGGTTAAAACCGATCCATAGGGAGATGTCGGTTTTGTACCGGGAGAGCGACTGGAAATGTTTCCCCCGAAGTTCTGCTTTTTACAGGGCATTGCCGAAGCTTGGGCTTCGCCCTTGACAATGCCCTCCGGTTTTGTGCAAATGGTGTATTGCGGCGATGGATTTAACCGTTAACAATGGTTATCGAGAGTTATGTTAAAGCAGGGAGGGTAACATGCATGCGACGGTAAACAGCATCCGGATGCAACATGAGCTCACGGGCCCGGAAGGTGCCCCGGTCATTGTTTGCAGTCACTGCCTGGCCGGCAGCATGGCGGTGTGGGAACCCCAGTTGGCAGTACTTGAGTCCCGGTACAGGGTGCTCCGTTATGATACCCGGGGGCACGGCGGTTCATCCGCGCCGGACGAGCCCTATTCCATGGAAATGCTCTCAGAAGACGTTACAGCTTTGCTTGACTTCCTGAATATCCGGAAAGCGCATTTCATGGGCATATCCATGGGCGGGATGATCGGGCAGACACTGGCCCTGATGCATCCGGACAGGGTGGCAAGCCTGATCCTCTGCGATACCACGTCCATGGTGCCGGAAGTCATGATGCCGGTCTGGGAGGACCGCATCCGCACATCCAGGGAAGAAGGCATGGCCGCCATGGTCGAAGAAACGCTTGAGCGGTGGTTCAGCCCCGGGTTCCGCAGGAACAACCCCGATATCATGGCCGGAATAGAGAACATGATCGTGGAAACGCCGATCCCGGGTTTCGTGGGGTGTAGCCGGGCCATCAGCCGGTTTGACGTTCACAAAGATCTGAACCGGATTTCAATGCCCACAATGATCATGGTCGGGGAGCACGATCCCGGCACACCCGTGGCAGCCGCGCGTCAAATCCATGAAGGAATTCCGCATTCCCGGCTGGTGGTGCTGCCCGAAGCGTATCATCTCTCCAATCTCGAGGCGGCAGCTTCCTTTAATGAGAACCTGCTGGCATTCCTGTCGAGCCAATAGGCTATTGAGATGCAGTTAGCAGGATTGGCAGGGCTGCTGCCGGGAAAGCGATGGATCACAGATAGTGGACGCTCCCTGTTATTCCAGTTCTTCAAGCATCCGTGTAAAAACCCCCCGGTCGTTTTCGCTGAAAAGGATAAACCGTACGTGCGTGACAAAGGAGAGTTTGGGCGCTGAACGGGCAACCGTACCAATGGCGACCCGGGCAGCGGGTTCCAGGGGGAACCCGAAAACCCCGGTGGAAATAGCCGGAAACCCGACAGACGAAAGCTCCTTTTCATCGGCAAGTGCCAGTGCATTTCGGTAGCAGTCGGCCAGGAGCCTGTCCGACGGGTTGTCGCGCCCGTAAACCGGCCCCAGGCAATGGATGACATGACGGTTGGGCAGGTTGTGGGCGCCGGTAATGACCGCCTGCCCCGGCCGGATCGGGGCCAGTGGCCTGCATTCCGCCTCCAGGCCCGGCCCTGCGGCCCGGTGAATCGCCCCGGCCACCCCGCCGCCCGTTGTAAGCCTTGCATTGGCCGCGTTGACGATGGCGTCCATGTCGGGCTGGTTGGCAATGTCCCCTTGCACGCATTCAATGGTCACACCCTGAATATTGCGCTTTTTTATCATCAAACCCCTCCTTTTGCATTTTTCGGCGTGTGCTTCTGTTATGTAATTTTAACACTATTGAGGTTTTCTGCAAAAACCGGTATGGTTTTTTACGGGTCCCGCCATCGGTATAATGCAGGCAATTCGCTTGTCCTGGTGGTCGTGGTCCTTGGCGCATTTGTCCTGCTGACGCGCCGCATGTGCCTTAAATTGTATTCAGAAGGTCTCCCAATGCAAAATGAAAAATGGATCAGCTACAACGCCCTTGCATGGACGGAAGCCATCATCGCCCGGCCTGAGGACTATGCCCATGAAACCGAATTCTACATCAACATCATCCGGGAAAAAGCCCGCATTGACGTCAAAACTTTGCTGCACCCGGGGTGCGGGGCAGGCTGCAATGACTACACCTTCAAGAAACATTTCAGGGTGACGGGGGTGGACATCAGTGATGGCATGCTCGACATTGCCAGGGGAAAAAATCCCGAAGTCGCCTACCTGCACGGGGACATGCGCAGCCTAAATCTAAAAGAGCGCTTTGACGCGGTAGCCATCCCCGAGAGCATTGACTACATGGTGACGCTTCCCGACCTTGAGCGGGCAATAAACGCTGCCTGCAGGCATCTGAACCCCGGCGGGTTGCTCCTGGTGGCGGCCAAGGTCCGGGAGGAATTTTCGGAAAACAACTTCTGCTATACCGGTGCAAAAGACAATGTCGAGATCACGGTTTTCGAAAACAATTACATTCCCGAAAAAAATCCCTCGACGTATGAAGCGACCATGATTTACCTGATCCGCATAGACGGTCGCCTGAGCATCCAAACCGATTGCCACAAGCTGGGGCTTTTCAGCCGGGACGAGTGGTTCATGGTTTTCAAAAACGCCGGCCTGGAAGTGACCCAAGCACCGCTGCACGGCGCATATGACCGGTTCATCATGGGCGAAGGGCAATATCCCATGCAGGTGTTTGTCGGCGTTAAGCCATTATAATACCTGCTGCTGCCAAGAATAATGCCCGCGTAATCCAGGGATATTGCAATTCCAGAAGGCGGTCTCATGGCAAAACACCGCAGCGGGAATGACCTTGGGAATGATATCCCTGGTTTTGATTTGGCTGGCCGACACCCGTTCATTCCAGTACTGGTCGCGCGTGGAGTCTGTTGCCCTGGTTGGTGCATTTAACTGCTGTACTATTCCCGCTCCGGTGGAATTGTCTTCGTAAAAGGGCATTAAGAGGAAATTGTTTCAGAAGAAAATCAGATTTGTTCACATGGGCACAATCGCTTTTTTTTATATCTGCTGTAACCCCTTACAAATCAAGAACTCGGGGTGCTGACGTGGGGGGATGGAGAAGTCGATATTGCCCCGGAAGCACTTTATGCTGAAGCAACGAATTCCAATCTACCAGACTGGATGACGCCGAAGGATTCTTTGGCGAACCGGTCGCTTCAGCCGACCTCGAAACTCGGCGGCTGAGCTTTTCGTTGGCAATGAAATTATTTAACCGTAGGTATAACAAAGCGGCTCAAGCGGACGAGTTTACTTGTTGTGCCCAAAATAAAATTGTCCTTGGCCGCGCAATTCATTATAGTCATCACTATGTTCATAAATCTTTGGATTAAACTGTTTTTTGTTCTTGCGCCTTTTTTCGCGCTTACAATTTTCCTCAGCATTACGGAGAAGTACGAGGAGGCTCAGCGGCGTAAGCTGGCTTTGACTGTTTCCGCTGCCGTTGCTTTGATATGCCTTCTGTTGTTCTTTGCCGGCAGACAGATCTTCGAGATATTCGGGATCACATTAGACTCTTTCCGTATCGGCGCCGGTATTCTACTGCTTCTGTCAGGCATCAGCCTTGTGCAAGGGAAGACCGTCGCGGTGGGCCCCACAGAAGGAGACGTTGCGGTCGTTCCTCTCGCCATCCCCATCATTGTTGGTCCTGCGACCACGGGAACCATACTCGTTATGGGCGCAGAGCTGACCACTATCTCCACCAAAGCCATCGGATGCCTATCTCTGTTGGCCGCCGTTGCCAGCGTCGGGACGGTACTGTTTGCGGGTTCCTTTCTTCAACGTGCGCTCGGTACCAGAGGCATTGCCATTCTAAGCAGACTGTCCGGGTTGATCCTGTCGGCGATGGCGGCCGAGATGATCATGGTCGGCATCCGAGCATTCCTTATTGATTCAGGAAGTCAGTGAGATGATCGATCGGCAAGATGCTGGTTGCGGGAGGAAGAAATGATCACGATTCGACTTTTCCAGGAACAAGACTGGCCGGCCGTCTGGCGGGTCATCATGCCGGTTTTCCGGGAGGGGGCCACCTATCCCTTTTCGCCCGATATTGAAGCGCATGAAGCGCGCAGTGCCTGGGTTGATATGCCCGCGGCAACATTTGTCGCCGCCAGCGAAACAGGCAATATCGTCGGGACCTATTACATCAAGCCCAACCAGCCCGAACTTGGCGCCCATGTATGCAATTGCGGGTACATTGTGTTAAACGATTCGCGGGAAAAAGGTCTTGGCGAGGCAATGTGCCGGCATTCGCAACGCGAGGCTGCGGCCCTGGGATTTCGGGCAATGCAGTTCAATCTGGTCGTCTCGACCAATTCGGGGGCCGTCCGCCTATGGCAAAGGTGCGGGCTTGAGATCGTGGGAACGCTGCCAAAGGCGTTTAAACACAAACGCCTTGGTTTTGTGGACGCTTATGTCATGTACCGGCAGCTTGAGCCGTCTGATTATTGAACGTCGCCGTACACCTGGGAAAAAATCTCGGAGCATGCCGGGGCCGGAAAAGCAATACCGCGCGCAGGCGAATGCGGCTATCCGTTCGCGCACGGTATTGCAGGACGGGTCCAGGTTATTTAACGTTTTTGGCCCTGATGAAGTAGCTGTCACCCACGGTGTCTGAGGTGAAGGGCGGCGCCATTTTCGCGTTTGCGCTCTCCGGGTTGCGGGCTGTCAGGATGAATACCCGGGCCAGCCCACGGCTCCTGTCCTCTGGCGTCTGGACGGCAAGCAGCACGGGCAGGCCGTACATGACAGGTCTGCCGGTGATGTCCCGTTTCTGAACGGACCAGTCGCCGGTAATCACGGTGGACAGCACGGTGTAATTGCGCTTGGGGTCCTTGCCCCAGGTGTCCTGAAAGTATTTCAGGGCGGCGCTTCGATCCGGGCGTGTCCCCTTGCAGGCGGGCCACGTGCGTAGATCGATCCGCGCCTCGTATTTTTTCAGGTCTTCGGCAAGCAGCTTTTCCAGGTTTTCCACGGCGGGCGCATTTGGCGCGTATTTTTTCTGGAAGCCAGCCAGTTTTTGAATGTTGTCGTGGCTGCTGATGCGATAAAAATCATGGCGTCGCTCCAGCATGGCCAAATCGGACTCGATGATTTCCTTTATTTTGGCGGCCAGCTGAATCGGCACGCTTTCCATGTCCTGCATTTTTTCCTTGAAGTTCTGCCAGGGATAGACATTTTCCATACTGCCGGTTGACTGCTCGATGTCCCTGCGGGTGCTGCCATACTTGGCCTCGTAATCCGCGATTATTTTTTCCAGCTTCGGTTTGACGCCGCTGTATTCCTCCAGCAGGGTGAACGCCTTGTGGATGTCCTCGGATTGATAGGCGAATCTCAGGTTCCCGATGGGCGTGAAATAACGGTCATTGTGTTCCTCGAAGCGTTTTCTCAGTTCCTGCGCATCACTGGCTGCGGCGGCCCTCCGGGCTTCAAAATTTTCAACGAACGCGCGTGCTGATGCCATTTCACGCTCGGCCCACGCGGTAACCTCATCGATTCGAGCCTTGGCATCGGTTATATCGGGGTGGTCGGTTATCCCGTCTTTTTCCGCTGTATCGAGAACCTGGGCGAAAAGATCGGGCAGTTCATCAAGTTTTTCCCGGATTCTTTTCATCGTGGATTCCATCTGCTGCATGTGATGGGCGTCCCCGGCCTGGATTCTTTCCAGCCTGTCCTTTTCGGTGGTTTCCAGGGATTGAAGCGCGCGGTTCAGCGTCATCATCTCCTGGCGGGTATTGCGCGGCAGCGCCCTGGGCTGTTCACCGGGATCCGGCCTTCGCTCTGCAGCCGCACCCGGTGCGGGCCTGGTTTCAGGTGGGGGGGCGGCGGTGGCGGGCATCCGGCGGTCAAGGTCGGTGCGCTGCCGCTGGAGTCGCTGGTCCAGTGACCGGAGTTGGCTGCTTTCGGGATCCTGCGCCCTGATGGCGTCCAGGAGGTCTGCCACCTTTTTCAATGCAGCATCTGATTCTTCCAGTTTGCCGCTGAACATCATGTTCTGGGCGCTTCTGAGGGTGCTGTTGGCTTCCCGCTCCATGGCCTTTACATCCTGTGCCCATAGGGCTGCCGGCCATGAACAGATCAATAGAAAGAGGATTGAAAACAGAAAAAGTGCCTTTCGATTCATTTTCACTTCTCCATGAAAGGGTTATAGATAGAAAAAATAAAACAGGCTACAGGTACTCTGCTATGTAAAACTACACCAGTTTCAAATGGCGTGTAAAGCGGATTTTTTCCCTGAACGCGGCTTCAGGAACAACCTTACCTTAAGGATGCAACTGCCTTTTTGACAAAATGCGCCTGCGTATTATCTGTTGTAAACAGATGCATCCCGTTATCCGCTCTTTTTAGGCGGGTAACAGGATGCGTCTCGTTCGTCAGAACAATGGTGTTGATAAAAAGTTTGATGAGACAAGGAGGTTCAAAATGAAACGCATTATCCTACAAAAAAGTTTAGGACTGGTATTGCTCGTCTCGCTTGTTCTTGGAGCCCCGCTGGTGGCCGAGGCCCAGCGGGGCCGAATGATGGGTCCCGGCATGATGGGGCAGCAGCAGGACCAGCCCTATGGCGAAGACTGGCGTGGGTATGGCCCCGGTATGATGGACCCCGGTATGATGGGCCAGGGCATGATGGGCCAGGGCATGATGGGGCCTGGCATGGGCATGATGGGCTACCTCAACCTGCCCGACCTGACGCCAGAGCAGCAGAACCAGCTGCGGACAATGCAGAGAGAAGCGCGGCGCGAACACATGAACGCCATGCTGGATATCATGGACATCCGGGATGACATGATGGAAGCCATGGCTGCAGAGCGGCCGGATCCGAAAAAGGTTCGCGCTCTTCAGGAAGCCATGAACCAAAAACAGGCGGACCTCGTTGAATCCGCCATGAAAAATCGGAATCGGATGTATGACCTGCTCACCGAAGACCAGCAACAGCGGTTGAGGGAGCAGTGGGCCCGTTAACGGGTTCAAATGATCATGATGACCGGCCATGCCGGCAACCCGACCCGTGAAATATCGCGGGTCGGGTTTTTATCTACCCTGCACCCAGCGGTTTTGTCCATCAATTCCCCGGTATGTCCAGGCAGCCATTGAAAGCCTACCTGAAAAGGTCTTCGATTGCATCCCGTATTTGCTCCAAACCGCTCCCGACGGACGCTTTTAGCGCCTGTTCAATGATCTTTTCCGCGATTTGCCGGATGACCTGTTCGGCAGCGGGCGAACTGTCGTCACGGCCAAGATCATGCAGTTCGACAGCGGACATTGACACCCGGGCCTTCCGTTCGCCGCCGATCCCCGTATAGAGGTTGACCGATCCGTCTGTCAGCAGAAAATGGGTGATGACCAGGCGGGTATCCGTTGTTTCTTCCGGCGGCTTCTCCGTTGGCGCATCCGGTGCTTCGGTTTTGGCGGCTTTCCTGTTAATTGAATTGAGGATCGTTTGAAGGTTGTTTCCCGTCAATTTCTGCTCCACAACAATGAACGGTGCCGCGACCCGGATTTGTTCGACCACGATTTCATCGGTCAGCAGGGATCGCACATCCAGCTTGATGTACACATCGTTTACCGCCAGTGCGTGCGCAGTGGCGTAACCTTCGGGATTGCCCACGCGGAAGCCGGTGATGGTGCCTTCACCGGACAGAAGGGAAAGGGATACACCATCAACGGTAACCCGGGTTTCGGTCATTTCGGACCCGATTTGTTCAATGCTGGACCGGACAATGCCGTCGATGGTCAGGGTCAGGACCAGGGCGCCTGCAACCGCAAGCAGCAACAGCCCGGCAAAGGCATATATGATCTTTTTTGTCATAAGGATTCCTTTTGGTTTGTCTGTCGTGTTAAAAGCCGTGTGCTTTGTGCTGCAAACTGTATTTACCATAAGCATGATAATGCATTTTTTACGCGTTCATCAATGTTAATTTTCAGCCTTTAAAGGCCCATGATTGACACGGTGCAACCGATAGTGTATTTCTAGTATAATATGCAATCAATTAGGAACGGCCAATATTCTCACCGTTGCCGTGCCCTCAAAATAACGTTTCGTACCGGTTGGTCAATGAAAAGGCGTCATAGTATTTTTCGGTCGGAGGGGCGCGTGTATCATCAGCCGCCTTCCATGATGTCTACATCGTGAAGCAGGTGCTTTTAAACCATTTATATCCCGTTTCCGGGAGGGGGAGGGTGAGATGAAGGAAAAACGGTGGCATCGGTCCTATGCTAAAGGGGTAAAGCCGGCCCTGGATTACGAGAAAACCACGGTCAGCCATGCCTTGTCCCGGTCAGCAGAAAGGTTTCCGAAGCACTGCGCCCTTAATTACATGGGCGCCCGCATGTCTTTTGCAGAATTAAACGGCCTGGTGAACCGGTTCAGCCGCGCCCTGGAGGACATGGGCATCCGTGCCGGGGACAAGGTGGCCGTCTGCCTCCCCAACATTCCTCAGGTAGTGATCGCCAATTACGCAGTGTTCCGAATCGGTGCGGTGACCGTGCAGGTCAACCCGCTCTATACGGAGCGGGAAATGATCTACCAGCTCAACGACTCGGACGCCAGGGCCATTATTACCCTCAGCCTGCTCGTACCCCGGATGGAAAAAATCCGGGCCGACACCAAAATCGAAAAGATCATCGCCTGCCACATTCATTCTTACCTGCCCTTTCCCAAGCGGCAGCTGTTCCCGTTTGTCAAAAAGGATATGGTCCGGAAAATCGAGCCCGGCGGATATGTTTCCGTTTTTAAAGATCTGGTCAAACAATACAGCGACGCTGAAAGGGCAGACAAGAGCGCGTGGGAAGATATCGGGGCGCTGCTTTATACCGGCGGGACCACGGGCGTCAGCAAGGGCGTGATGCTCACCCACGCCAACCTGAGCTGCAACGTGCAGCAGTTCGCTGCATGGTTCCCGGAACTTAAGGCCGGCGAGGAACGGCTCATGGGCAATTTCCCCTTTTTTCACTCCGCGGGGTTTACCGCCATCCAGAACTTTTCCATATGGATGGCCTATGAGGTGATCCTGGTGCCAAGGCCGGACCCTAAAATCAACATCGAGCTGACAAAAAAATACAAACCGACTTTTCTCCCCGGTGTTCCAACGATTTTTGTCGGGCTGCTCGCCGAGCCGGCGTTCCGCAAATTGGACCTGTCATCCATCAAGGGTTTTTTTTCCGGGGCCGCACCGCTTGCCGCGGACACCATCAATGAACTCAAGGCGCTGACGGGAGCGGATATGTGCGAGGTATACGGCCTGACCGAAACCGCGCCTGTCGCCACGGTGACCCCGTGGGGCGGGACCATCAAACCGGGTACGGTGGGATGCCCTGTGTCGGATACGGATGTCAAAATCGTGGATCTTGAAACCGGTGAAAAGGAAATGCCGTTGGGTGAAATCGGGGAGATCGCCATCAAGGGGCCCCAGGTGATGCAGGGATATTACAAAAAGCCCCAGGAAACAGAAAAAGTGCTGAAAAAGGGATGGTTTTACACCGGGGATGTGGGCCGTTTCGACGAGGACGGGTATTTGACCATCGTGGACCGGGTAAAGGACATGATCATTGCCGGCGGGTTCAATGTCTATCCCATAGAGATCGATAACGTGCTCTTCAGCCACCCGAAAATACTCGAAGCCTGCACCATCGGCGTTCCCGATAACTACCGGGGGGAGGATATAAAAGCCTTTGTGGTGCTGCAAAAAGGTGAACACCTGACCGAGGAGGAAGTGATCGCATACTGCCGGGAGCACCTTGCCGCCTACAAGGCGCCCAGGGCTGTTGCTTTCGTGGAGGAACTCCCCAAGAGCGCGGTGGGAAAAATCCTCCGGCGGAAACTGCGGGATATGGAGACCGGGCAAGACGCTTCATGAAAGATGCAGGAAAATTTATGAATATCATTCACGCAAAGGACCGTTTGAAGGCATTTGAAAATTGGGTTCTCGAGGGGACACCGCCCCGGAAATGGCCGCTGACATGGTTTTACAGGGCAGGCCGCACAGCTTACGCGGTTGTCCGGGATATCGTTGACGGGCAAATGGCCTTGCACGCCATGAGCCTGGTCTATACGACGCTATTGAGCATCGTGCCCCTGCTCGCGCTGAGCTTTTCCGTGCTCAAGGCCATGGGGGCGCATTATCACATGCAACCGTTTCTCTTCCAGTTCTTTGAGCCCATGGGGGAGCAGGGCATCGAGTTGGCCGAGCAGTTATTAGGGTTTGTAGACAACATACGGGTCGGTGTACTGGGGTCCGTGGGCCTGGCGTTTCTGGTGTATACGGTTATTTCGCTGATTCAGAAGATCGAAAGTTCGTTCAACATGATCTGGCGGGTGCCCAATCTCAGGTCCATGAGCCAGCGCTTCAGCAACTACCTCAGCGTGATCCTGGTGGGCCCCCTGCTCATGTTTTCGGCCATGGGCCTCAGCGCAACCGTCTTTTCATCCACCATCATTATGCGGTTGATGGAAATCGAACCGTTCGGGTCAGCCATTATTGTTTTAAGCCGTTTTACCCCGTTTTTTTTAGTGGTTGCGGCGTTTACGTTTTTTTACGTCTTTATGCCCAATACCCGGGTATATCTCAGGTATGCATTTGCAGGGGGCCTGATTGCCGGCGTGATGTGGCAGACGGGAAGCCTCGTGTTCGCTTATTTCGTGGCGGAATCGACCCGCTATGCCGCCATATACTCGACTTTTGCCATTGGCATTTTCCTGATGATCTGGCTTCAGGTGAACTGGATGATCCTGCTCCTGGGTGCAAGCATTTCCTTCTACCTCCAGCATCCGGGAAACATCTCGCGCCGCAGGGAGGTCAGTTTTTCACCGGAGCTCCAGGAAAAAACGGCGTTGGCATTGATGTGGATGGTATGCAGGCCGTTTGGGGAAGGAAAGCCGGCCCCGCAGCAGGAATGGCTGGAGCATCGACTGGGCATCCCCGGCGATGTGACCCGGAGGGTCAGCGACAAGCTGATCAGCGGGGGACTCTTGAGCCTGGGCGGCCCGAACGGCGACCTCTTGCTGCCAGGGCGTTCCCTGGACCTTATTTCCATCAGGGACGTGCTGTCGGCGGTGAGAAAAGATGAAGACCAAATTGTGGACAGGCTTCCGGATATTATGCCGGAGGAGATGACGCATTTTCATTCCGGCGGCACGGAGGAAACATTTGCATCCCTTGTGAAGCGCCATGGTGAAGGCCGGAAGGAAACGGTTTAAGGCGAGACCGAAGCCGGTATGGCCGGTTCGTAACCGGCGCGAACCGAGTAATGGTAAAACCGGCGATTGGGAGACACGGTGAGCAGAGGAAGCCGTACGGTGCCGCCGGATGTGCGAACGCTCAGGTCATGATCTCCGGGAGCCACCGGAATGCGGATTAGGGTCATGTAGGCCGGCAGCGTTTCCCAGGCGCGGGTGTCGGGTTCTTCCATGGCAAAAAAAGCCAGTCGGACAAGGGCTTGGGCCAGGGGGTCGTCAATCTGCTGGGCCAGGACTTCCTTAGTGGCAACCCGCGCCGTTTCCTTGGCAAGGATTCTGGCCAGGCGCGATTCAAGAGAGTCGTTGAGGACCTTGCCCACATTCGTCGTCACCGTCCGGGGCTGCCCGGCTCGGGATGCAATGGTGACGGCAGGCGGGTAAAATGAACGGGTCCGCTCCCTGTAAGTCGCAAAGGAAAACCGGATCGTCGGCGGAAGCACGATATTGCGCGGGACCTTCTGGGGCGCCTGTCCCTGGGAAACAAAGAGAATCAATTCCCCGGCCATTGGCGTCATCCCCTCATGGGCCCCCGGCAGCTGAACTTTTTCCGGGTCATTGCCGGGTAGGTATTGACGCCATTTTTCAACGTCATCAAAAAAGCCCAGCCGGGCTGCCAGGTAGACGAGTTTGTCCGCAACCGGCCCAGGGTCGTCCATCTGCTTTGCCAGTTTTCTGTATTCGATGTAGGCGCCGTTGATTTCCCCGTTGATTTCAAAGCAATGGGC
>SKZX01000085.1 GCA_007127175.1 Desulfobacterales bacterium | reverse complement strand
AGCCGGTGGTTTCAACCACCGGTATGGGCAGGGCATATAAAACAAGGAGTCCTGAAGGGACGACATGCAGTTTGTGTCGTCCCTTCAGGACTTCGTTTTTATTGGGTCAATCATTTACCGGTGGTTGAAACCACCGGCTATATTATTATGCCCCTCCGGGGCACACCGACATCGGCTATAAGCTTATGCCTCTCCGGGGCACACTATAATTAAGGGGGGCAGAATTAAATTCTGCCCCCCCCTTTGGTCGTTGCGATACCGGTTTTACTCCTGCTGGCGCTTGATTTCCTCGATAACTTTCTGGGCGATCTGCGCCGGGACTTCCTCGTAATGAGACATCTTCATATTGAAAATCCCGCGTCCGCCTGTCATGGACCGCAGGTCCGGGGCATAGGTCAGCACCTCCGCCATGGGGACATGGGCCCTGACCACCTGGTTCTTTCCCCGGGAGTCCATGCCCAGTACCCGGCCGCGCCGGCTGTTCAGGTCCCCCATGATATCGCCCATGAAGTCGTCGGGGGTGATGACCTCCATTTCCATGATGGGCTCGAGCAGAATCGGGTCGGCCTGCTCCATGGCCTTTTTGTAGGCCAGGGACCCGGCGATCTTGAAGGCCATTTCCGATGAGTCGACGGAATGGTAAGAGCCGTCAAACACGGTGGCCTGGAAATCAACCACCGGGAAGCCCGCCAGGATGCCTTTCTGTGATGCCTCCTGGATGCCCTTGTCCACTGCCGGAATGTAGGTCTTGGGTATGGAACCGCCCACAATTTTGTCCACGAATTCATAGCCTTCACCGCGTTCCCGGGGCTCGAATTCCACCCAGCAGTCGCCGAACTGGCCGTGCCCGCCGGACTGCTTCTTGTGCCTGCCCTGAACAGATGCTTTTTTCTTGAAGGTTTCCTTGTAGGGCACCTTGGGGAGTTCGAGGTTGGCCTCGACGTTGTACTTGCGCCTCAGTTTCTCAATGGTCGTCTCGATGTGGATCTGCCCCATCCCGGTGATGAGCGACTGGCGTGTTTCTTCGTTGCGTTCGAGCTTGATGCCGGGGTCTTCCTCCATCAGCTTGCCCAGAGACCCGAAAATCTTGTCCTCGTCCCCCTTGCTCTTGGGCGAGATGGCAAAGGTGACAACCCCCTCCAGGGGATCGGCGGCCTTGTAGACAATGGGGCTGGCCGGATCGCACAACGTGTCGCCGGTGACGGTTTCCTTGAGCTTGGCAACGGCCACGATGTCGCCGGGGCCGGCCCCTGTGGCCGGTTTTTGCTCCTTGCCGTGAATGTAGAGCAGTTGGTTGAACCGCTCCTTGGCGTCCCGGGTGGCATTGAAAAAGCCGCCGTCCCCTCCCAGCGTGCCGGAGTAGACCCGGAACAGGGTCAAGCGACCCGCGTAGGGGTCGGCGACGGTTTTGAACACCAGTGCGGAAAAAGGTTCATCCGGGGAGGGTTCTCGCTGGATTTCATTTTCCTTGCCGGGTTCAAAGCCGGTTTTGGGGCCCTTGTCAGCGGGGGAGGGCAGGGCATCCACCATCAGGGTGGCTGCCAGGTCCATGCCGATGTTCAATGTTGCAGACCCGCAGATAACGGGAACAAAGGTTTTTTCCATGGTCCCCTTGCGAAGGGCCGCAATGATTTCTTCGTGAGACAACTCGTCGCCTTCCAGATATTTTTCCACGAGGGAGTCGTCGGCCTCGGCGATGTTCTCAATCATTGCCTCGCGCTCGGATTCGACCTGCTCCTGCATGTCCGCCGGGATGTCGGTCTTGAGTGCTTTGCCGTCCTCGTAAATATAGGCCTGCATGTTCACCAGGTCCACAACGCCCTTGAAATCCGCTTCTTTTCCGATGGGCAGCTGGAGGATAATCGGCTTTGGGGTAAACAGGTTGGCGGCATCTTCAAAGGCCTTGTAAAAATCAGCGCGCTCCCGGTCGACTTTATTGATGATAATGATCCGGGGCATGTCGTATTCATCGGCGAATTCCCAGGCCTGCTCCGTCTGGACCTTGACCCCGTCGATGGCGTCAATGACGACGGCGGCGCCGTCTGCGGCCTGCATGCACAACCGGGTGTCCGAGAAAAAGTTCTGATCCCCCGGCGTGTCGATGATATTCACGGGATGCTTGTTCCAGGTAAACTGGTGAAAGGCAGATGAAATACTGTTGCGCCGTTTCAATTCCTCCGGCTCGAAATCCATTGCGGCATTGCCTTCATCAACACTTCCGAACCGGTTGGTAACGCCCGCATTGAACAGCAGCGCTTCCGCCAGGGAGGTTTTACCGGAACCGCCGTGCCCGACCAGCACAACGTTTCTAAGTTTTTCAGTCATTTGGCTTTTAACTCCTCTCTGTTGCTGGATTTATGCAAAAAGAACGGTTGTCTTGGTAAAATCGAGAACTTAACCTTCTTATAAGTTCGACCAAAAAAAATCAACCGTAAAACGCCCAAAAGGGTCATCAACCCGAATGCTTTGCCAACAGAATGATAAACTCCCGGTTCCCTTTGGGCCCCTCGACAGGGGAAGGGGTCACGCCAAGGCAGGCCAGTTGGCATTCATCCGTGAAAAAAACTTCAAGCGCATGGATGACCGCATCATGCAGGGCGCTGTCTTTTACGACCCCCCCTTTGCCCACCTGCCCCTTACCGACTTCGAACTGGGGTTTGATGAGGGCCAGTACCCGGCCACCGGGCCCAAGAAAATCTTTAATCACCGGGACCACGATCTTAAGCGAGATAAACGAGACGTCGATGGTCACGATGTCAAAAGGGCAGGGCAGTTCCGCTTTTGTCATGTAACGGATATTGGTCCGTTCAATAACCTGTACCCGCGGGTCGTTGCGGAGTTTCCACGCCAGCTGGCCGTAGCCCACATCCACGGCCACAACGCTTTTTGCGCCCCGTTGAAGCAGGCAGTCGGTGAACCCGCCGGTGGACGCCCCGACATCCAGGCAGGCAGCATCGCTGACGTCCATGTGAAAAACGTCCAGGGCATGGGCAAGCTTGAGCCCGCCCCGGCTCACATAGGGCAGGTCACCCGCCCGTGAGGTAATGACGGCATCCTGGCTGATGTATGCCCCGGGCTTGTCAACGGGCGCATCGTTGACCAGGATGCTGCCTGCCATGATGAGTGCATGCGCCCTGGCGCGGCTTTCCGCAAGCCCGCGTTCGACAACGAGGCCGTCCAGCCGTTTTTTTTGCATTTTTCCGGGTTTTCCGCCCTTTTGTCCACCGTTGCCGGTCATTTGGCGGATGAAACAAGCTGCATTGCCGCCTTGACGATGCCATCGGCATCAAGGCCGTACCTGGCGCGCAGAATTGATTTGGCCCCGTGCTCAACAAAGGTGTCGTCAATGCCGATGCGCTTGATGGCATAGCCGGTT
>SKZX01000261.1 GCA_007127175.1 Desulfobacterales bacterium | reverse complement strand
TGTGATCGAAGAAACCATGGTGGCCGTTGATTCGCGCTACGGCATGCTGTGCTACGGCGATCACAACCAGATGCGGTGCGAGGCGCACATCATGCTGAAAAAAGGCCTGGAGCTGGTCAAGCGCACCTGGGACATCTGCGTTGAAGAGTTTGAGGTGTGGGGCGACGATATCGACCGCTTTGTTCCGCACCAGGTCAGCATGCCGCACAAAAAAGCCTTTGTTCAGACCACCGGCGTGCCCATGGAAAAACTGGAGCTGATATTCCCGGAATACGGCAATACCGGCCCCATTGCATGGCCCATGGGGCTTGCCATCGCGGAGCAGAAAAAGAATATCAGCAAGGGCAGCAAGGTGGCCGTGTTCTCAATGGGCTCCGGGTTCAACTCCAGCTGCATGCGGATCACCTGGTAGCACAGTTTGCCACGGCGCGCGTGTTTTTGAACAGCGGGGCGGGGTCACGCTACCTGCGCGCCATCGTGGGGCGCAACCGTGCCCGGCATAAGATCCATGGCCCCCGCCCTTTGTTCAAATTAACCAGATCCCCCAAACCAAAAAGCCCTATTCCCCCCCAAGTATCCCATGGCCGGGACCAAACCCGGATAAACGGTTGGCCGTGGCCATTGATTGCCAAACACCAAAACAGCGATGTGATGGCTGGTTTTGGTATCCGGTTCCGATGCTGCGAAGGACAGTGACAATCCCAAAATGGCATTTTGAGGCGCAATTTATGTTGACACCAGGCGGGTGCGCATCATAATGTGAGGTAAAAACAGTCAAGAGGTGAGTCATGCAGCAGATTACCATACGGGGCTTGGACCCTGACGTTGAAAAAAAAATACGCAGTATCGCCAAACACCAGAACAAATCGATCAACCAGGTGATCAAAGAGATCATTCACAAAGAATTCAAGCCGAAACATGCACCCGCAGCATCTCTGGCGACGCTTGCCGGCGGATGGACCCGCCACGAAGCCGAGCTGTTCAAGCGAACGATTGCATCCTGTGAACAAATTGACGAAGAGATGTGGAAATGAAACTTATTCTGGACACAAGCGCCTATGTGGGTTTCAAGCTGGGACATGCGGACCTTGTCACCTACCTGACTCAGGCGAATGCGATATTCCTGTCCCCCATCGTCGTCGGCGAATTGATGTTCGGGTTCCGGGGCGGTTCCCGCTTTGATGCGAACATGGCGGCGCTGAACCGTTTTCAGGCGCATCCGGCCGTTGAAACAATAAGGTTGACCGAACTGACCGCGGACAGATTTTCCAGAATCGCTGTCGACCTGAAAAACCAGGGCACACCGATCCCAAGCAATGATATTTGGATAGCCGCCCAGGCCATGGAAACCGGGGCCGAGCTTGTGACAATGGACCATCACTTTGAAAGGGTCAAGGGACTTGCTTACCGTCTTTTTGAGCAGGAATAATATAATTTTCCTGAAAGCAAGGGGTGAAGATCATTCAGGGGTCACGGGGGCTTCGGTAAGGGGAGATGCATAGGCGCCTTTTCCGGGAGGCAATGGGCTTCAGACGTTATTATCATCATATATCAAAGACAGGAAATCATGCCAAAAGACCCGAAAATCCCCTTCAACCGCCCCTATATCGCGGGCAGGGAGCTGGAATACATTTCCCGGGCCGTCAATGAAAACCGGAAGATCTCCGGCGACGGGCCGTTCACTGCAAAATGCCAGGCGTGGCTGGAGCAGACACTGGGCGTAAAAAAGGCGCTTCTCACCCACTCGTGCACGGGCGCACTGGAAATGAGCGCGCTGCTTTGCGATATCCGCCCAGGCGACGAGGTGATCATGCCGTCGTTCACGTTCGTGTCCACGGCCAACGCGTTTGTTCTGAGGGGCGGGGTGCCGGTGTTCGTGGACATCCGGGAAGACACCCTGAACCTGGACGAGCGGCTGCTGTCCGGGGCCGTGACGGCAAAGACGCGGGCCATCGTGCCGGTGCATTACGCGGGCACCCCCTGCGACATGGACGTGATCATGGATATTGCCCGCAAAAAGGGGCTGAAGGTGATCGAGGATGCCGCCCAGGCGCACTTGAGCACCCACCGGGGGCGGCATCTGGGGTCCATCGGCGATTTGGGCTGCCTGTCCTTTCATGAGACCAAAAACGTCATCAGCGGGGAAGGCGGGGCGTTGTTGATCAACGACGCGGAGATGGCCGAACGCGCCGAGATCATCTGGGAGAAGGGGACCAACCGGAAGCGGTTTTTCCGGGGGGAGGTGGACAAGTACACGTGGGTGGACATCGGGTCGAGCTTTCTGCCGGGCGAAATTGTGGCGGCGTTCCTGTATGCGCAGCTGGAAATGGCCGAGACCATCATTGCGGCGCGGCGGCGGCTGTTTGACAGATACATGGCCGGACTGGCCGGGCTGGCTGGGCCGGCAGGGCCGACGCAAAAAGGGGTGCTGCGGCTGCCTGAAATCGGGAAGGACGGCACGTACAACGGCCATATCATGTACATTGTAACCAGGTCCCTGGCTGAGCGGACGCAGTTGATTGAACACCTGGCGCAAAGGGGCATCAAGGCGGTGTTTCATTACGTGCCCCTGCATTCATCGCCCATGGGGGAAAAATGCGGCCGGGTGCACGGGAACATGGCGGTGACGGACGCGGTAAGCGACCGGCTGCTGCGACTGCCGCTGTACTACGAGATGAGCGATGACGATATGGACCGGGTGATTGCGGCAGTGGCAGGGTTTTACGGTCAGCGGTGAGTGGACTTTGAACTGTGGGGGTTGGATTTTTTGCCCGGAGGGGTGGGATTTTACCCGTGGGCGCGGCCTCAACCCCCGCTCTTCTCACAAGGTTGAAGTTGCACCTGTTCCCGGAGCCGAAGTCGAACCCACCCAACCAGCCCCCAGGTCGAGGTGACCACTCCCCCCGGGCTCCCGGGTCAGGGCCCCACGTAAGCATTTCAACATCAATAACATTGGAACGTGAAGAAAATCTTGATCGAAACCGCCTGACAGTATATTCATAGGTATTGTTCCAAAGGGCCTTGCTTAAAACCTTATTAAAAACAGGCTTTCCCTCACCGGCAGGCGGTCCCTTGGTCTCACGACCCACGCGCTACCGCGATGCACCGGGTAGGTTTTTGAAGGAGAAAGAAATGAAGCTTTTTGTATTGAAGCACATTCTTGTGGTTGTTCTTGCGGTCGCAATCGCTTCCGGGTTCATGTTCTGGTTCGGAGCGTTCGAACCGGCGCCTGAAGAAACCCGGATATCCGTTGCGGAACCGGAAATCAGGGAGCCCGAACCTGCCGCACCTGAGCCGCCGGCGCCGCCGGAAAAAGAAAAAGCGCCCGTCGAGATGCCGAAGCCGGCACCGATAGTCGAAATAGTGCCCGAAAAACCCAAGCC
>SKZX01000082.1 GCA_007127175.1 Desulfobacterales bacterium | reverse complement strand
TGATAAACAGGGTTTCTATGATGTCGTCTGTGTGGTGCCCCAGGGCAATCTTGTTGCACCCCTGCTCCCTTGCGATTTCAAACATCCGGCGCCTGCGTTTACGCGAACACAGGAAGCATGGGTTTTCACGGTTTGCATCGCTGTGTGCGTAGGGGCCGTAATCTGTTTTTTCAACCCTCAGGTCATGGCCCTGCAAGCGGCACCATTGCACCAATTCCTCTGCAAACCCCCCATCAAACCCGGGATCCACATAAACAGGATAAAGCCTGTAGGTCACGGGAATCCGTGAAAGCCTTTCCTGAAGAACCCAGAGCAGGAACAGGCTGTCCTTTCCCCCTGAAACGCCCACAAGAATGCGGTCGCCGTCGGCAATCATATCATAATGATGCAGCGCCCGCCCCACGTCATGGTTGATGGCTTTGTAACTGTTGGACGTCTTAATCAATGATCTATGAGCCTAAGCCGTATCAGGCATCTTCTTCAGGCTCGGGGCTGTCCCCTTCGGCTTCCTGCTGTGTATCCTCCGGTTCGTCCGCCGCTTCTTCATTTGACACCGGAGCAGCGTCCATGATTTCTGCGGTTGTTTCAGGCGTGCTTTCTTCAACAGGCGGATCTTCATACTCTGTATAATGCCGTGTAACAAACACCTTGCCGGCGGCAATCTCACGCAAAGCAGTCACGATATCCTCGTTTTCAGGCGAATCGATCAGCCGTTCACTGCCTTCACGCAACTGCCGGACGCGCTTGGCAGCCGCATGCACAAGAAAAAAGCGATTCGGTATCCTTTTCAAGCAATCTTCTACGGTAACCCTCGCCATAATGCGCAATCCTTTAATTGTTTTGTATTTTTACCGGATTTCAACCAGTTCATACTGCCGTTTGCCGCCCGGCGCGTTAATATTGATCTCATCGCCCAGCCCCTTTCCAATAAGGGCCTTCCCAAGGGGTGAAGCAACGGAAATCCGGCCTTCCTTGATATCCGATTCATCGGGGCCCACAAGCTGGTAGGTCACCTCTGTCCCGGAATCGATATTCTCGAGCACCACGATACAGCCGAAAACAGCCCGGTCTTTGGGCAGGTTGTTGGTTTCAATGATGTCCGCATTGGAAAGCTTGTACTGAAGTTCGTTGATCCGCCCTTCAATGTAGCCCTGCCTTTCCTTGGCCGCATCGTATTCGGCGTTTTCGGACAAGTCACCGTGCGCCCTTGCCTCCTCGATCGCCCGGATCGTCCTGGGGCGCTCGACCTTTTTCAAGTTTACAAGTTCTTCTTTTAAGGCGTCGTAACCCTTCCTGGTAATCGGCACCTGCTTCACTTCACGTCTCCGTTCTTAATCTTTAACGTACGCGGCAATCAGATCGCCGACTTCTGATGTCGTATATCCCATTTTGCCGGCTGCAAGATCCTTTATATCATCTTTCAAGGCCTTTTTTACGGCTTTTTCAATGCGGCCTGCAGCTTTTTCCTCTCCCAGGGTTTCAAGCATCAGTTGACCGGCGCAGATCGCCGCCATGGGGTTGATGACCTGCATGCCGGTATAGCGCGGCGCAGACCCGCCAATGGGCTCGAACATGGAAACGCCTTCCGGGTTGATGTTCCCGCCGGCGGCAATCCCCATGCCCCCCTGGATCATGGCCCCCAGGTCGGTAATGATATCCCCGAACATGTTGTCGGTAACGATCACGTCGAACCATTCAGGGTTTTTCACCATCCACATGCAGATGGCATCGACGTGGGCATAATCGGTTTCAATCTCCGGATATTCTTCGGCCACTTCATAAAAAGTCCGCTCCCACAGGTCGAATGCATAGGTGAGCACGTTGGTTTTTCCGCACAGGGTGATCTTTTTGTTTTTGTTGCGCTTGCGGCAGTACTCGAATGCATATCGGATGCAGCGTTCAACCCCCTTGCGGGTGTTGATGGACTCCTGAACTGCCACTTCGTCCGGTGTTCCCCGCTTCAGCACGCCGCCGGCGCCGGAATACAGGCCTTCGCTGTTTTCACGGACCACGACGAAATCGATATCTTCCGGCCCCTTGTTGGCCAGGGGGGTTGTTACGCCTTCGTAGAGTTTTACCGGCCGGAGGTTGATGTACTGGTCAAGCTCGAACCGGAGCCTCAGCAGAAGCCCTTTTTCCAGGATACCCGGCTTGACGTCCGGGTGGCCGATGGCGCCCAGAAAAATACTGTCCATCTGCCGCAGTTCTCCAACCACGTGGTCGGGCAGAATGTCACCGGTTTTCTTATACAACTCCCCGCCCATGTTGTAGTCGGTATATTCCAGAGCGAACCCTTCCGTGGCCGCTGCTGCGTCCAACACCTTGATGCCTTCGGCAACCACTTCCGGACCAGTGCCGTCACCCGGCATTACTGCAATTTTATACGTTTTTTTCATAAATGGTCAGCTCCTTTACGATCAACTCAGTCTTCAGTTTTCAAATATTGACTAAAAATATCACATATTTTCAAAAAAGAGGGGCTTCTTGTTTTGGCTCGTCATCGGACAGTTGGCCGAGCACCGTGAAACCGGCGCTGACCCGGGCCCCTGTCCTTACCGAAATTTCCGTATCTTCGGGCAGGTAGAGGTCCACCCGGGAACCGAAACAGATCATCCCGAAGCGTTGGCCGGCGGCAACCGGATCTTCGGAATTCACCCAGGTAATGATCCGCCGTGCGATCAGACCGGCTACCTGGACAACACCAATGGCCCGGCCGTCTTCGGTTGTCATTATGACGGCGTTCCGCTCGTTTTTCAAAGACGCCTTGTCCTTGTCAGCAGGGAAAAATTTTCCTGGATAATGGCGGATATCCGACACAATCCCGGCTAAGGGCATTCGGTTGACATGGACGTTGAACACCGACATGAATATGCCGATTTTCATACAGGACCCCTCAACATAGGGGTTCGAGTCAACCTTCCCAACAAATACCACCTTGCCGTCGGCAGGCGCGATAACGGCCCTTTCCCGGACAGGTGTCGCACGGTCCGGGTCCCTGAAAAACAGCGCAATCGCTACCGTCACCAGGATACCAGCAACTGCGGGCACCGGCCATCCAAGCAGTGCAAAAACAGCCGTCACAAATGCGGATGCATAGATAAAAGGATATCCGGGCGCCGCAACAGGAAAGGCCGTCCGGCTCGGCGGATCGGCCCATGTGTACTGGTCCATATTATACGAAGCCTTTTTCTTGTTCAGTTGTTTGTCAAATTTTTATACATAACCAATTGACATCCCAGTGTCAATAAATTGTAAAGCATTTCAGCAATTCCGTGTGAACCATTGCAATCAACAATGACATTCACGACGCTGTATTTTCCTGTTTCACTGTTGCCGGGTTTTTTCCGCATCCGAGCGCCGGATATAAAAAGGTGTTATGTCGTGC
>SKZX01000040.1 GCA_007127175.1 Desulfobacterales bacterium | reverse complement strand
CCCCAGCCGGGGTATTCATCGCCTCGGGGATCATTGTCGAAAAGGAGGCCCTGGTCATGGAAACACTGGCAGAATACGGATTTGACATTCTTGAAATCCGCCGCCTCGAAGGCTGGGTTGCAATCGCTGCGCAAAAAAGGATTGCTAACAGATAAATCCCCGCTGACCCTTCTCTTACAACTTACAACCTACAACTTACAACTTACCCTAATACCCCGCCAAACGGACCGCCTCGGACGCCGGGATCAGCTGCACCCGCTCCCTCAACCTCGGCAGCGCCTCCGACAACACCTCGTAGGTCACTTCATACGGGTGGGCGATACCAATGGCCTGCCCATTCTTTTCGGCAATGGAAACCAGCTGATCGAGCCGTTTGCGCATGACTTCGGGCCGGGGATCGTGGTCAATGAAGACATCACGCTGGGCGAACGGCACCTGGAACAGCCGCGCCGAAGATCTCGACCGGCTGTTATGCGTGGTGAGGCTGTCGATATAATACAAGCCCCGCTTTTTCATAATGGACAAGACCTGGTTCATGTGCTCGGAATTGGCCGTCATTTTCGATCCCATGTGATTGTTGACGCCGCTGATGAAAGGAACCGAATCCAGGTTTTTCTCAAGCATTGCGATACGCTCATCCGGGGTCATTGACGATAAAAGCGCCCCGGGTCCGGGGTCTATCTCAGGGTACTCATTGGGTTCCATAGGCAGATGCAGCATCACATCAGCCCCTTTCAATCTCGCGGCATTGGCGATTTCATTGCGATAAGGGCTGTGTGGCAGAATGGCATACGTCAGGGGCCCATCCAGGGAAAGAAATTTTTCCGCCAGCCTGCGGTCGTAGCCAAGGTCGTCGATGATGATGGCGACCCTCGGCCGCATGTCGGCAAGAGGTGCTGGAAGCGGCTCGGCGGGCTCCCGGGGTTTAATGACGGCAGGTTCATCCCTGAACACCTCAAAATCAGGAATCGCGGCCGGAACAACCACCGGCTTTTCAACGCCCGGACCTTTCACAGGCCGGGTATCGACTTCGCCCGGGGCGGCCGTCCAATGGGTGGCAAGATAAAAGCCTGCGCCTGCACCCAATGATATCAAAACAAAAACGGCGGTTATAACAAGTTTTCTGACAAAACTGCTGAAAAAGGATATTTTCTGCTTTACCGCTTTTTTTCTCTGGGTGGGTTTCTTTTTTCCCGAAGCCTTCTTCGCCGCTGCGGGTTTTTTCCCCGATTGTTTTTTACCGGCCATCCACATTCTGTCCAATCATTGTAAAAAAGGCGCTGGTTCCTGTCAATACAGGATTCAGCGCCTTTTCATGTTTCCGCCAACAGCGCTTGAAACAGATATGAACCCATCTCAACTGCTTCGGGTCCCCCTGAAAAGGTCATGCCCCTTTAAAATTTCGTAGGCCCGGTTAATCTGGGAATCAAGCAGCAGAACCGCCGGATCCCTGTCATCATGGTCATACACGACATCGCGGAGCCGCATGAGTTTTTCGAACTCATCCTCATTGTTAATGACTTCCTTATCGTCTTTTTGCTGCCGTGACCCAGGGATCTCGTCTCCATCGTCGTGCAGGTAATTTTCCAGGTCCGATTCCCGTATGCGCTTGGCATCCATGCCCCCTTCGGATTCATCCAGAAGTCTGCGCTGGACGACAAGGTCGGGATGAATCCCTTCCGCCTGTATGGATGCTCCGGAAGGGGTATAATACCTCGCAATGGTATACTTGAGGGCATATCCGTTCCTGAGGGGCCTCACGGTCTGCACGGACCCTTTGCCGAAAGAGGCGGTGCCGATCACCAGGGCGCGCTTGTTGTCCTGTAAGGCGCCCGCAACGATTTCCGCTGCACTGGCACTGCCGCTGTTGATCAACACGACAATGGGAAAATCATATTTTTCCGGCCCTGCCCCGGCCTGGTAAACTTCCATTTCCTTGTCATCCCGCCCCCGCATCGATACGATATCCCCTTTTTCAAGGAAAAGGTCCGATACTGAAATGGCCTGGCTTAAAAGCCCGCCGGGATTGTCCCTTAAATCAAGGATCAGCCCCTTGAGTTCCCCGTTGTCCGCTTTCAGTGCGGCAAGGGCATTCCGGGTTTCATCGGTTGTCTTTTCCCTGAAATTGGTAATCCACAGGTATCCATACCCGGGTTTGGGCGTGGCATAGCGCACGGACTCGAGCGGTATGACTTCCCGCTGCAATGTAAACTCAAGGGATTTTTCCACACCTTCCCGCCTCACGGTAATGATAACGGATGTTCCCGGCTCACCCCGCATGAGCTTCACCGCTTCCCAGAGCATCATGTCCCGGGTGGGCTGGCCGTCGACCTTTGTTATGACATCTTTGGCCTTTATGCCCGCCCTGTATGCCGGCGTCCCTTCCATGGGCGATATGACGGTCAAAAGATCATTCTGCTTGCTGATCACAATGCCGATCCCCCCGAATTCCCCCCGCGTATCCTCCTGGAGGCCTTTAAAGGCATCCGGGGGAAGAAACGCCGAATGAGGATCCAGATCCCTCATCATGCCATGGATGGCCTTTTCGATCAGTTCACTGGTATCGATGGACTCCACGTAATTCTTTTCTATCTGCTCAAGCACATCTGAAAACAGCTTGAGGCTTTCATATGTGCTGTCTCTGGAAAAATCGCCATAGACGCTCGTTGCCATGGTGATGGCAAACGCCGTGAACATGACCAGCAAAAAGGTCTTCAGTGAATGATTTTTAAATGGTTTCATGAATGTAAACTCCTTGGTCAACCTTTTTCAATCCAATCGAGGGGATCCAGCGGGCTGCCTTTGTGGCGGATCTCGAAATAAAGCGCCGGCCCTGTTATGGAACCGCTTTCCCCCACCGTGGCGATCACCTCGTTGGCCTTGACAACGTCTCCTTCGGCGGCGAACAGTTCTTCCAGGTGGCCATAAACCGTATAAAAGCTGTTTCCATGTGAAATAATAATCACCCGGCCGAATCCTGCAATCCAGTCGGAAAAGGACGTTTCCCCGTCGAAAACCGCCCTTACCGGTGCGCCCCGATTGGCCTGCAGTTCGATACCGTTTCTGAAGCGCACGGCGCCCGATTGAGGTTCAGTGTATCTCCCGAATCTGGACATCAGTTTACCGTCAACCGGCATCTTTAGCAACCCCTTATATTCCGAAAACACTTTTTGCTTTCCGGCACCCCTGTCCACTGCCCGTTGTTTCAATGCTCCGATGACCTCATCGAGCCGCCTTGCGGCCTGCTCAAAATACTCAATTTCTATGAGCGCCCTTGATTGTTCGGATTTAATACCGGATAGGAGCTGCTGCCGCTGGCGCTGCTTCCCAGCCAGATCCGCCCTTGCCTTTCCGTATTGTTTCTCCAGCGCTTCCTTTTGGGCTTTTT
>SKZX01000101.1 GCA_007127175.1 Desulfobacterales bacterium | reverse complement strand
TTCATAGGTCACCCCGGGGATAAAGGGGCACTGGTCGCCGCAACCCATGGTGATAATCATGTCGGGCCGGGTTTCCTCTATTACTTCGGTTATGGCGCGGGGAACCCGGTAGGCCATGTCGATGCCGGATTCGGCCATCACAGCCGTCATCTCCGGGTTGATTTCCTTTGCCGGGGTACTCCCGGCGCATAGCGCGTCTATGCGGTCTCCGGCAGCTATTGCGGCAAATGCCGAAGACATCTGGCTCCTGCACGCGTTTTCCCGGCATGCAAAAAGAATTTTTTTACGGTTGAAAAACGGGGCGATTTTTTCGAGAAGGCCCTCGATATCTTCCGCAATTCCCGGCTGTTTCTCCATCTCCCCAATATCCTCGACCTTCCGGTATCCGAGCATGTCCACGTACTGCGCGCCAATGGCATCAAAAAAATACCGTGCGGTCAGCACCATGCCGTCGAAGAGGTTTTTGCCCTTGGTCGCTCCTACCGCCAGCATGAACCCCTTTCTGTGACCGCGCATGGGGTCGTCGAGTCCGTGCTTGTATTTTCGCGACCACAGGGCCTGGCTGCGGTCGATCAGGGCTTTCATAACCGCCGGCACGTTGTAGAAGTAAACCGGGGACGCAAGCACAACGACATCCGCCCGGCGCAGAAGCGGGTAGATGGTTGATGCCATATCGTCATCCTTGATGACGCAGAACCCTTTACGTTCACAATTGCCGCAGCCTGTGCAGGGCGCGATGTTGGCGCGGGTAACATGGATTTTTTGCGTATGGGCGCCCCTTTTTCCCGCCGCTTCCAGAAACGCGTCCAGCAGGTAATTGGTATTGCCTTTCAAACGGGGGCTCCCCTGCAGACCCAGTATGAACATGGTATTTCCCCTTAATTATTTTAGTAGCTGAAAAGGTTGATGATTATTTTGCCGCAATTTGTTTGAATGGGGTTGGTACAATAGGCTGGGGGGTGGTGGACTTGATGGACTTGATGGACTGGATGGACTGGATGGACTGGATGGACATTGTGGACTTTGTGGACACCATCTTTGAAGGATGAGGTTTTTTTCTGCAGCCAGTATCAAAAACCGGCCCTGCAGACAAGCAGGGCCTTGGTGTCCACCTTGTCCATTAAGTCCATTAAGTCCATTAAGTCCACTAAGTCCACTAAGTCCACCCCGTCCACAAAATCCACCCCCGCACCAGCTCTCCCGCGGTTATCCGGCCCGGACGGCCATGGCCGTCCGGTATATTTCCGCAACGGTTTTTTTTTGCAGAACGCTTTCTTCATAGATTTCAATTTCAGCCGCATCCGAGCTCAAATGCGCCATCCGGGCCAACATACCCGGCGCATCGCCGGCAAAAGCGACCACCCGCGCCGCAAACGCGCGGTGATAAGGATCTTCAGAAAACAGAAAAGGCTCGATATCGGGTAAAAAAGGCCGCACAAGACGGCCACGGCGTCGGGCCAGGCGGCCGATGCCCCACAAAAGCCCCCGCTGCAGGATCGGGTGCTCCAGAAAATTGCAGGCCGGCTGAACATAGGAAAGATAAATACGGTGATACTCCCTGCAAAGCCTGTCGCTTTCGACCAGGACCTCGCCCATGGCTTCGGGCACGCCCCAGCCGATCCCGCCCGACTCGTCATTGAGCATCCACAACAGGCGACGCATGATCACCCTTGCCGATTCCGGGTCGTTTTCGGCATGTGCGGCTACCACGCGCCCTGTGGCCTCTATGGCGCGCCACCGGACAAGGGCGTTTGCGTGGCAGTAAAAGGATATAAGCGCATTGATCACCCGGCGTGCAGGATGCCTGGCTGCCGCCGCCATGGCCGCATGCGCGCTCGGCCCCGCCATCTGCGCTTCAAGCTCTGATTTCAACAGCCTTGAAAAGGATTTCATGCGTCAGCCGCCCTCCTCCCACGAGATGCAGTCTTCGGGGCAGTTCCGGACGGCTTCGTCAACGCATGCTTCCGGGTATTCGGCCATATCGATTATTTCAATGTAGCCGGCGTCGTTGAGCAAAAACACCGCCGGGCATGCTTCAACGCATACTTCACAGACGACGCAATCACTCAGCTCAATGACCGGCCTTCTCATCGGCACGTCCACTATAGGGCATCGATAACGGCTTTGCCGATTTTTTGCCCGAATTCGTAAGCTTCGGCACGCCCCTGCTCGTCAGGCACATACTGGATGCGGAGTCCGGGATCAACAATTTCCATTCCCATGTTTTCAAGATGCCCGCGCATTTCAGCCACCGCTTCCCCGCTCCACCCATAGGAACCGAACGCTGCGCCAATCTTGTTTTTGGGTTTCAACCCCTTCATGTATGTCAGTACGTCCGCAACCGTCGGGAAAATGGTGTTGTTCAATGTGGGCGACCCGAAAACAATGGCCTTGGCATTGAGCGCCTCGGTCATGATATCGCTCCTGTCCGAGCTTCGGATATGAATGGGACGGGCTTCAACGCCCTGAGAGGCGATGCCTTCAGCAATCGCTTCCGCCATGCGTTCCGTCGAATGCCACATGGTGTCATATACGACGACAGCTTTCTTGTGCCCCTCCTGCTTGCTCCACTCCACATAGGCGTTGATGATCCGGGAGGGATCGGAGCGCCAGATAATGCCGTGATCCGGGCATATCATCTTGATCTCCAGCCCCATCTCGGTGACCTTTTCCACCAGTTTAAGAATCAGCGGTGCATACAGGAGAAGGATATTGGCGAAGTATTTCTTGGCGTGGTGCATGATTTCTTCGCCGACCTTGTCATCGAAAATCTCAAAACCGGCATAATGCTGGCCGAACGCATCGCTTGAAAACAGTATCTTGTCCGTCTTGTCGTAGGTGAACATGGAATCCGGCCAGTGCAGCATGCGTGTTTCCAGAAAGGTAAGGGTCCGCTTGCCGATATTGAGTTCTTCGCCGTTTTTCACCTCGCGGAGGTTCAAACCGGACGGAAAATGCTTCGAGAGGTTCTTGAAACCCATCTTTGAACAGTATACCGGCTTGTCCGGCCCGATGTAATGCATCACCCGCGGGAGTCCGCCGGAATGGTCCATCTCCGTATGGTTGCTGATGACGATATCGATGCGCTTTGGATCGATGACGCTGGAAATGTTTTCCAGCATCTGGTCGGTAAACTCCTTTTTAACCGTATCGATCAGGACGATCTTTTCGTCAACGATGAGGTAGGCATTGTAGCTCGATCCCCTTTCCGTGGAATAGCCGTGGAAGTCACGGATATTCCAGTCAATCACACCGACACTATATATATTTTTTGCAATTTCAATTGCTTTCATTTATCTCACCATCTTTTTCGTTCATTTCGCTTCGCCTTGCACCCATTGCGGCCTTTAAGGCGGCGCCATTATCAAAACCCCTTTAAAAGACAGAAAAACCG
>SKZX01000304.1 GCA_007127175.1 Desulfobacterales bacterium | reverse complement strand
TGGGGCTGACCGAACCGGATGCCGGGTCGGACGTGGCCTCCATGAAGACCATCGCCGAAAAAAAGGGGGACAAATATGTCCTTAACGGCAGCAAGATATTTATCACCAACGCGCCCATTGCAGATGTCAGCGTTGTCTACGCAAAAACCGACCCCGATGCCCGCCACCAAGGCATCTCCGCATTCATCGTGGAAAAGGGCACGCCCGGGTACTCCTGCGGCGAGCCGCTGATCAAAATGGGCGTCCGCACATCCCAGACGTCGGAGCAGTTTTTCAGCAACTGTGAAATACCCGCTGAAAACCTGCTGGGCAAGGAAGGCGACGGGTTCAACATGTCGCTCCAGACCGTTGAATGGGACCGCAGTGCGCTTCTGGCGCCCTTTGTAGGTGTTTCCACCTATATGCTCAAGCGCTGCGCGGATTACGCCCGGAAACGCGTTCAGTTCGGCCGGTCCATCGGCGAGTTTCAGGCCACCAAGCGTAAGTTGGCCAATATCCGGATATTCGGCGAAGCCGCCCGAAGCCTGATATACCGCATCGCCTGGTGCAAGGACCAGGACAGGCCGCTCAACCACCTTGAAGCGGCCGTGGCAAAGCTTTTTGTGGGCGACTGGAGCATGGGGCCGGCCAACGACGCCATGCTTGTCCACGGCGGCTACGGATACTGCCACGAGTACGACATGGAACGCATTTTCCGGGACAGCCGGCTGGCGCCGATCGGCGGCGGCACATCGGATATCCAGAAGATGATCATTTCCAAACTGATTTAGCACCCTGCATGCATAACCTTTAGCGGTGAGGAAAAATATATGAACTACGATTATTCCCAAAAGGAATTCGAACTGTTTATCGGGATCCACCAGGTGCTGACGGATTTTTCCGCGGGCCACCCCATGGACACGGGTGAGGCGGCGTCCAAAACCTTTATCCGCTCAGCGCTTCAGCAGCTAGGCCAGACCCCCTACCTGAAACTGGGCGTCGAAGACGCGCCGGAATACAACGGCTGCACAACGCTCATGGGGGCCATGGAAGTCGTGGCCGCCGTGTCGCCGTCGCTTTTTCTCTCCACTGAATACAGTGTTCGCGTACTTGGCCGGGCCTTGGCCAGATGGGGGGATGACAACCAGAAGCAAACCTATTTAACACCCCTGGTATCCGGGGAGACCCTGGGTGCCCTGGCCCTGTGCGAGCAGACCGCGAACGTGGACAATGACCCCCTTTCAACCGTAGCTGAAAAACAAGGCGACGGATATGTCGTCAACGGTAAGAAGCAGTTTGTTGTCAACGGTCCTGTTGCCGCCGTGATCGGCGTGGTGGGCGTCCTCGATGGGAGGCCTGCAATCTTTCTCGTTTCCCCGGAAACACCCGGGGTGACCATAGTGCCCACAGAAGGGGCCATGGGATACAAAGGCACGGCCATTGCGGAAATAACACTGGAAGACTGTGCTGTTGATGCTGCACACGTGCTGCGCTGCCCGGACAAGGAGAACATGGTGTCCACACTGCGCATGTGGGAAAACCAGGTCCTGACCGGTGCGAGCCTTGGCCTGATGCGGGCGGCTTTTGAAAGCGCCCGGGATTACGCCAAAAGTCACAGGACCGGGGGCAAGCCGATCATCGCTTACCAGGAGGTCGGTTTCAAACTGTCGGAAATGCTGACCCTTTTCCAGACCTCCCAGATGCTCGCCACACGTGCGGCGTGGACCATGGACAAGCATCCCAAGGACGCCTTTGAATTGACCCTTTGTGCAAAGGTGTTCTGCACGGAGTCGGCCTCTCAGGTTTCCGGCGAGGCAATGAAAATTCTTGGCAGCAGCGCCTATTTCGGCGCCAACCCCGTGGAGCGGGCATATTGTTGCGTCCGTTACGGCGAAATATTCGGTACCTCCACGGAGCTTTCCAGGGTCAAGTTGGGTGATGCTGCGCTGGGGGTCAAGTCATAAGAATGATGGACTTTTTGCGAAGTCGTCATAAGGGTGGTTGTTGATGGGTTCCAGTAGCAAAATGAACAGCAAGAAAGATAACGGGCAAAAGAATGCGAACGGGGGGGATCTGTCCCGCTCCGCCCTCAGGCGGCAGCGGGAGCGTGAATACCGCTTCCAGTCCATTCTGAAATCCGCTGAAACGCTTTTTGCCAAAGAAGGCTACCACAAGACCAGCATGGAAAAAATTGCCGACATGTCGGAAATGTCCGTGGGTGCGCTCTATTTTTATTTTAAAAACAAGGAAGACCTTCTGATTCAGCTGATCGACGAAATCGGTTACATGGTCAGAAGCACCCTTGGCAGTGCATTTAAACGCTATGGTTCCACGCTGGAAGGGTTCAAGCAGGCCGGGTACGCATTTTTTGAAGAATTCTGCATGAACCACCCGGAAAAGGTCGCTATTCTGCTCCGCGAATCCGTTGGGAACGGCCCTGAAGTGGAAAAACATCGCAAGGACATGTCCGACAAGGTGACCCATGACGTCAAGGCTGCGCTGATCCGTGTGAGTGAGAACCAGGGGTTTCGTTTCAAGACCAGATTCTCGGCGGAAGTCATTACCGTCAGCATCCTGGGGATATATGAGCGGGTGGCCTATCATTACATGTTCTGGGAGGACATGTCCGAAGACCTGAAACCCATCGGCCGTGATGCAGTGGATTTCATCGTTGGGGGCATCGAAAATCTGTTTACGGAAAACGCATGCATATAAAAGGTGGATTACATATACACACCACGTGCTCGGACGGCGAGTTGGCCATTCCCGAAGTGATACGCATTTATTCGCAACTGGGATTCGACTTCATCGCCCTGACCGACCATGACTACCTGATGCGGCCGGGCTGCTACAAGGTTTTGGAAGATATCCGAACCGACCTGATCATATTCAAGGGCGTTGAGCTTACGGTATTTGAAAAGGGTTACGTCCATGTCAACCGTATCTGCGGAAACGATGAGATCCTGCACATCTTCAATCACCCGTCCGAGCTCGACCTTCCCCTAGAAAAAGTCAGGCAGCGCATCGACGCGATCGCCGGCCGTTACCCCCTGGATGCCGTTGAGGTGACATCCAAGGGGTTTCGGACACCGGAATACGAAATACCGGAGATCCCTTTTCACAAGATCGCAACCGATGACTCCCACACGCGGCTCGGCTGTGGCCGCGCATGGATCGAAATGGACTGTGCAAGGGACAAGGACAGCATATTGCGGGCGATCAAAAACGGTGATTTCTGGAACTGCTACACAGAATCCAACGGATGCGTCAACCCGGCTTCGCTCATGCGCTGACCGGCCGGATGCCCGCATCCACCAAACTTATAACCTACAACCTATAACCTACAACTTACAACTTACAACTTACAACCTACATCAACCAACCTTCAGAAAAACGGCATTGCAATTCTAAGGAGGGA
>SKZX01000004.1 GCA_007127175.1 Desulfobacterales bacterium | reverse complement strand
ATGTGTAGTGGCAATTGTGATATACTGGTCAACATGGGTTTGTTCAAAGGTTAGAATTCCCGCTTGTATCCCCCGTTGACAAGCCCCCACAAGTTCGGCACCATTGAGCTGGCTGCTGAGCGATGCATAAATGGTATTGAACTGTTCCGTGGTCCATTGATTTCCAGGGCGGCCATCTTCATTAAACGGATTTATCCATTCGCAGGGATATGCATTTGCAAATTCTGTAACTCTGTCAATAAGATTTTGCGTTTTCAGCGGGTAATCTAATACCGTTCCTCCAAGACTGTCACAAAACAATACACCGTTGGCAATGCGTCGGCCTCCTCCATGAAGGGCCGGATTGGCAAAAAGTTTAAACCCCCTGCCCACAGCTTGTTCATAAAAATAATCAAACATTTCCGGGTAAGGATTATATATTTATAAAACATGAAATACTTGGCAGCTTGCACCGGAGACTGCATAATTCACAAAAAGCAAACAAATTGCTGTATCTTCATGAATAATTGATAATAAGAGCAAAAGCTTGTAAAAACTCAATTTGTTTGCTTTTTTCAAGTGCTTTTACTTCAGGCTGACCGGCGCACGATAAAAGGCTTGCCGCCGCACCAAAGGCCAGGCTTAAAGGAAGCAGGTTTTTTGTTCGTTCACGTGACATATTGTATGATTGTTGATTACGATAGTTCTTGTTGAGGAAATGGCTAAGGTAAACTGGGCGCCCAGTTTCTAACCCTGTTCTTTTGCTGCCGGTTAAAGTTTTTAACCTGTGATGGTGTAAACAGTTCTTGTATAGGCAACATTCCGAAATTGATCAAGATGCTTCTGCAGTTGAACCGAATCCTTCCATCCGGGCTTTTCTCTGCAAGTTTTTCTATTTCGGGTAATGCAGGTTTCACCCTTTCGCCCAATTGCTCCAGTGAGGATGTGGCAAAGGTGTTACCCTCCCAGGACATCGCCACAAGCGCATCAAGACCAGGCTCGGTCTCTCCTGCATAAACAAGCGTTTCGGCAGCTTTTGCAGCCAGGCTCCCAAAGTCATCTCCCAGCAGAACCTCCAGTTCCGGGGGAATATGTTTCAGCATTCCGTTAAATGCAAGATCTGCAAGCCCGGATGCACCCCAAAAGCGGATCTCAGGACGCTCATGCGCCAGCTTTTCTGTTAAAAAAGGGATGTCCTCCACAGGGGGATCAGCAGCGACCTCAACTGTTTTGTACAACTCATTAAACGGATAATCGTTTTCGCGCACCCAGGTATAAAGGGATATACCTTTCCGTACAAAGTGGTCCCTTATGTCTCTTGGAAAAAAACCCAGGTCCTTCGACGTGCGTATGTGCATGGAGGCCGCGCTGCGAAGTTCCTCCAGCACAGGCGCATATTCCGGATCGTCAGCAAGGTTGTTCATCCCAAAAGGATCATCCTTCCGCGAAAAAAGCATCTCACGGGGCTTAGACATAAAAAAATGCTCATGCTCCGGTTTTGTTTGAGCAAAATGAAACAAGCTGTCCCAGGCCATTTGTGCTGGCATAGCCCACTGGTACGACTGCCTTAATCCATGGATCCTATATGGAGTGTAGTATTTTATATACTGAAAATCCTTTGTAAATACCGAGCGCGAAGGATCAAAATGATCTTCTGTGTTGGTGCGGAAATTATATGCATACTTTCTTTCCTCCCTGGCATAATCACCCATAAAGGCCTTTCCCTGCATATGTTCAGGAGGTTCAACACCGGCAATGCTAAGCAGGGTAGGTCCGAAGTCAGCAAACTCAACCAGCCTGTCGCTCACCGTACCAGGTTTGGCCGGCAATAAGTGGCTCCAGGCAGGAGGAGCGTATATAATCAGTGCTGCCGCAAAACCACTCTCATAAGGGAAGGCTTTTCCCCGCGGCAGGCAGCCACCATGGTCTGAGAAAAAAAAGATGATTGTATTCCTCAGTAAGTCCCTCTCTTCCAAATCATCAATAAAGATCCCAACCCACTTGTCCACATCAACTACACCATCCAGATGCAAGGCATAGTCAGAACGTGTCTCCGGCAAATCAGGCACATATGGCGGCAGCTCGACTTTATATTTGTCGAGACGCGGCGGCTCACGCAAATGAATGGAAACAGAATTGATCCGGCTCATATGGGTGGCATTATTGTTAAACTGGGCAAAAAATGGCTTGCCATTGCGCTCCGGGTCGTTATATGAAACGTTTGGTTGATTCGCCCTGTGGTACCCGCTCATGCTGTCCCAGGCCAAATCATAATATGCGCGTTGTACCTCACGCGTTACATTGTAGTCGGTTTTACCTGCATTTACTGTAAAATATCCGGCATCCCTGAGATATTGAGGGAAAAAGTATTGTGAGGGCACGATGTGCTGGTTTCTGTGCCAGTCATTGCCATAAGTAGTAGCATAACTGCCACTGATAAGACTGGAACGGGCCGGTGATGAGTATGGGGCGTTGGCCATAGCGCCCGTAAAGACAACCCCTTTTTCTGCAAGCTTGTCCAGGTTAGGCGTTTCAATATCAGTGTTGCCATAAGCCGGAAACAAATAGGGGGAGGCATCCTCGATGACAAGAAAGAGGAAGTTCGGTCTGTCAGGGTCTTGCTTGCTTTCGTTTCCACTAAATGACACTCCGGAAATGAAACTCAAACCGGCAAATATTGCAGTGCGTTTAATCATAAAGAATGACTTTTCCGTTTTGATATATTATCCGTCCGCTTTGTTCAACTTCCATTCGCCAGACATATAGTCCCGGCCGCGCAATTCCTCCGCCAACACGTCCATTCCAATATTCATTTTGACCGCCCCTGAAGACCAGTCTGCCGCTTAGGTCGTATACAGTAAGGGTAAAACACAGACCGTCTGCCTGATTCACAGGCCCAAACAAACGCCCTCCTCCAATCTTGAGCTGACCGGGCATCAAAATCTTATCATCCGCTAAATCAGCAACATGCGTGAAGAAGTCATCTGTATCCACATTTTTGTTCATGGTAAATATATTTGACTTGAAATAACTTTCACCAAAGGCATTTTCGGCACTTACGCGGTAAAAATACCTGCCAGCCTCCAGCTTCGTCGAATCAGCCCAGCTGGTGCCCTCTATGCCGGCTTTTACCAGTTCATATTCTGCCCAGGGCATGGTACTCCTGTACAGATTGGTGGTGGCGTTATGCGTAGAGTCTGACATTATCCACTCCAGGTGAACCACACCATTAGCCTCATTTTCAAACCCGTGCAAATACCGCGGGGCAAAAGGTATATTGGACATGGACATTTGGCTCAACTCGTTGGATGACAAACTCTCCCCTACTCCGTTATATGCTACAACCGTAAAATAGTAAGGCGTATAATTGGCCAGATTTCTGAATACATATCCGGTTACATTGCCGGCATCCACTTCGT
>SKZX01000249.1 GCA_007127175.1 Desulfobacterales bacterium | reverse complement strand
CGTTATTGCGGACGAGGCCATTATCAACGGTATTGCCCGGGGGCAGGCGATCCCCGGGGGGACATGCGCGTTCTGGGGCGTGTGCGGAGCGGCCGCTGGCGCGGGGATCGCCTTGAGCATTATCCTGGGCGCCAACCCCTTGATTGCAGACAAACGCCGCATCGTCAGTCAGGCGGTCGCGGAAATGACACAGGCCATCGGGGAGACCGAGGCAGCGCGCTGCTGCAGGCGGGAAACGCTCACCGTTCTCGCCAAAACCGCCGAACTATCAAACACCCTGCTCACCGTTTCCCTGACTGCCGAACGCGCAGGCGATTGCAGCCAGGTAGCCAGAAACAGGGAGTGCATCGCAGATGCCTGCCGGTTTTTCAAGGCGCAAACCATGTGGACAGGCAGCCGGGCAAAATGACAAAACAGGGCGGCCGCTGCATCATTGTTTTCGTGAAAGCCCCGGTCGAAGGCGTTGTCAAGACCCGACTGGCCGAGCGCATCGGTGAGCCCGCAGCACTTGCGCTCTACCATGCCTTTGCGTCGGACACCCTGTCCGCTGCCACCCGCGTTGACGCGGATGTGCGCATCTATGGCCACCCCGCGGGTTGGGAGCGTTATGCACGACAATGGACTGAAATGCGCGCACAGCCTTTTACCCAGGAAGGTGCAGACCTGGGAGAGCGCATGTACAACGCCCTTGCCAAGGCGGCCGAAAGCGGGTTCACGCGCACCATCCTGATCGGCTCCGACATTCCCGAGATCACGGAATCACTTCTTTTAAAAGCGCTTTCCAGGCTTGAAGACCATGACGCCGTTATCGGCCCGTCTTTGGACGGCGGATACTACCTGGTGGGTTTTTCAGGAGACACGGCTTTCCGGGAGGCATTCACGGGCATGGCCTGGAGCGGACCCGGCGTGTTTGAAGAAACGCGCAAACGGCTTGCCGAAAACGACAAGACCGTTCATGTTTTAAAACCCCTTGCGGATATCGACACGTATGAAGACCTTCACGGTCTGGCATCCCGGCTGGCAGGCCGAAACGGACACCCATTGCGCACCCGCCGGGTACTGGCGGCGATGAAAATGAACCCGCCATCAGGAGAATGGCCGGACCACCGCTGACGCCTGCCCGATCATCGCCTGGATGAGATTTCTGCACGGGGATGCAGCATCGGCCATGTGGGCCTGAAATTCACCTTCCCCGGAAAAAGTCCGTCCGGTGATGGCCCGGCACTCGGTTTCCCCGGCAATATTTTTAAACGCTTTCAGGACCTTTCTGCCGACACCAAACGGTTCCGGTGCGACCGTGTCCGCCCTTCGCAGCAGGTTGGCATGCCCCCGGACAAAAGACGCCACCCGCCCGCCATAGGACATCCGTCGCACCTGCAGCCCTAATACCATATTCACGGCCATGATCGCCCCGGCCAGAGCGCCGCATACCCCGCCGCTCAAGGCGACCCCGCCGTCAAGCACAAAGGCTGCGCGTTCGAGCCGGATATTGCCGACCCCGGTCTCATTCCGGACGCCTTCGAGAACGGCAAGCCCGCATTGACCCCTGGAAGAAGAACAAGGCGCCGCCGGTTCGATGGTGAAACCGGCCGTTTCATCTTCCGGTTTCCGGTGGTGATAGAGATAGCGCATGGCGCCCCGCATGTGCCACAGGCACCGAGCAACCTTGTCACCGGGTACCAGGTATCGCAATTGCCCTGAGGGGGTGTAAAAATCAACCCCGGTGCGCTCCCGGCAGAGGCATGACCCGTAGGTTTGCTCAAACCAGCGGACAAAGCCTTGCGCGCGTTCAATGACCGCGCTGCGAGCACCCGGCGCCCCGTTCAAAAGTGAATGCTCCGCCGCACAGGCCAGCGACAGCACGCCGCCCGTGACCACGCCGCATGTCGATCCCGACGCCACAACCCCGCCCTCCAGGCCGGTGCATGCCATGAGCATGGCGTCATCGGGCCTGCCGGTCATATCCTGGAAGACCTCCAGGGTGGCCAGGGCTCAGTTGAGGTTTTTAATCATTGAAAAAGCAGCCCGCCGGCCCCAGTAGGCTTCTGCTGGTATTTCCCCGGGTGTTTTCATAGGCCCTCCTGCCCACCGATTTATGCCAATATCACCGCTTCAGACGGTATTGCCCGGCCAGCCGCTCTTTTTCAGCTTCCGGCAGGGACCCGTAATAGCCCTTCCAGCCGGGGCAGAACTTAATATGCCATCGCCAGATGCGCCCCAGCCAGGACCGTGGATTGTTGTCATACCGGGCCCGAAGGCCGCATTTGTCGCAGTTGTGACCAGCCATTTGAAAGCTCCTTCAGAATTGAAATGATCAACACGATGATATCCCGGCAGTATCCGGCTGCGCCTTTCAAACATCTGCAGCAGAACCACTTTGTGCGCCCAAACCCCTCATTGCATCATAAAATTGACGGGCATATTCCGTTTTGAAACGAAATACCATCACCCCGGACCACCGGTCGTTAAACACGGACGCCTCAAACGACACAAGAAAGGTTCCGCTGCCGGTGATATCGACAAAAAACGCGGACAGCCGGGGGTCTGTTGTCGCTATATGGATCATTTTCTTCCTGAACGCGTAACAGAAGACCCGTTTTTCAGTGACGGCCAGGCACCCGGAAAAACCCGCCCTTCGATGGAAATACCGCCTACCCGGGCCTTTGAGATTTTTTGTGACAAACCAGCCGCGCATGCCTTCGTCGGCGACAACAACCCCTTCAGACGCAAGCAGCGGCCGCAGGTGGTCTGGGATGGCCCCCAAGCCAAACAGCGTGTAAAGCAGCGATTTCCTCATGGTGCTCCGCGGTTTCGGATGAAGCGTTTTAGTATAACATATCCTATTTTATCACGCCAAACGATTCCTGTCTTTGATAAAATAGTGAAACGCCCACAGCATTTTTTCCCGGATTCAACCAATCAGACGCCAGGGTTGCCAAAGAATCTGCTACATTGCCTTTCATGGAAAAAACCGGAACGGATCACCTGCAGGATGCTTTTTTCGGGCAATGCCGCCCCATTGCCCGGACTGCGCCCATCGCCTGATGCGCCTGCCTGAGAGCCTGGGCCAAAAAGAAAGCAAGTTCCTATTCCTGGACGGCCTGCTATGAGGCCATTCGCGCCTTTGTCAAAACCCATCTTTTACCTGCATACAATATCAAGTGGCATAGATCACTTTACACACAACCCGAATCTTGTTATATATTGGGTCACCAAAAGCAAGTTCCTATTCCTGGACGATCTTCTCCGGATTTTTGGAGGTGAGCGCATTTCTTACATCAAGGGAAACAAATTAAATCGCTGGTGACCGGAGGCACCGGATTTATCGGAAGCCATTTGACGGAAGCACTTATTCGAAAAGGCGTGCGCGTCCGCTGCCTGATACGGGAAACCAGCGATTTAAAATGGCTCAAAGGT
>SKZX01000150.1 GCA_007127175.1 Desulfobacterales bacterium | reverse complement strand
TTGTTTCTTCCATGCTATAATCGGTATTTTGCAGGTGGTGCCAATGGCAATCAAGACAAAATGGTAAAAATAGGAATACATAAACGATTTCAAGTGGATTGTAAACCGGTTTTTTCCCTTGGACGGTTCCCGCGCAGTGCCCGCGGGCAAGAAAAATCTTTACATGGATACAATCCCCCTGTTATATGAAGCTTTTGTTGCAAGTCCCTGTTAAAGGTAATTTTTTGGGATTTTCCCCGAAAGGGTGAAAATGTGATCCAACAGCGGAATAAAGGACGAAAAATGCATAAGTTACTTCAGGACAAACCGGGCGAAAAGATGTTTTTGCTCGGAAACGAGGCGATTGCACGGGGTGCCGTCGAGGCCGGACTGGCGTTTGGGGCGACCTACCCCGGTACGCCCTCGTCCGAGATATCCTTCAACCTTTTTCAGATGGCCAGGGAAAGCGCGCTGTATTTCGAATACTCGACCAACGAGAAGGTCGCCCTGGAAGTGGCGGCTGCTGCTGCAAACTGCGGTTTGCGGAGCATGTGCATCATGAAGCACGTGGGGGTCAACGTGGCGGCCGATGCCCTGATGACCCTGGCATATGTGGGGGTCAAGGGGGGGCTTGTCATCATTTCGGCGGATGACCCATACATGTTTTCAAGCCAGAACGAGCAGGACAACCGGTATTACGGCAAGCTTTCCGGCCTGCCGATCCTGGAGCCGTCCACCATCGACGAGGCGAGGCGGATCATCGGCGATGCGTTTACGCTGTCCGAGGAGTTGTCGGTCCCGGTGATTGTCCGGACCACCACCCGGATCAATCACTCCACCGGGGAGGTCGAATTCGGACAGGTTACCCCACCGAACACGGCGGGCGGCTTTGTCAAAGACCCGTTCAACCTGGTCACCGTCCCAGCGGTTTCCAGGAACCTCCATGTCAAGCTGCTTGAAAAAATCAGGCGCGCCGAGGCGCTGTCCTGTGATTCCCCGTATAATTTTGTCGAAGGGGACGGGCCTTTCGGCGTGATTGCCAACGGGGTGAGCCATACCTATGTCATGGATGCCATCCGGGACCTGGAGGTCCAAAAGCACATGCGGGTGCTGCGGATCGGGTTTTCCCACCCCATGCCGGCGGAGCTCATCCGCAACTTTTTGTCCGGCTGCGAAAAAATCCTGGTTGTCGAGGAGGGGGAGCCGTACATGGAGGAAGCGGTCAAGGCCATTGCACAGGAATCGGGGTTCGTCAATCCCATCCGTGGGAAAGCCGATGACCTGTTTTCCCGGTTGTTTGAATTTGACCCGGCACGGGTGCGGGAAAAATTAGCCGCGTATTTCGGCTTTCCTTATGATGCGCCCCCCATGTCAGATCTTTCAAAGGTCCCCGAACTGCCCCAGCGCCCGCCAAATCTTTGCCCGGGATGCTCCCACAGGGCGGTTTTCTATGCGGTGAACACGGTTACGGCGGACATGGAGACGATCAAGCCGACCGATATCGGGTGCTACACCCTGGGGTTTCTGCCGCCGCTTTCCGCAGGGGATTTCCTTATCTGCATGGGGTCATCCACCGGCACGGCGGGTGGTTTTTCAATAGCGGCCAACAAGAAGGTCATTTCCTATATCGGGGATTCGACCTTTTTTCATTCGGGCATTCCCGGGCTCATAAACGCTGTTTTCAACAACCATGACATGACCCTGGTGATTCTGGACAACAGCACCACGGCCATGACCGGGCACCAGCCGCATCCCGGCGTCGACATGGGCGCTTTGGGCCTGGAAGGATACAACCGGGTGTCGATCGAATCGGTGGTCCGGGGCATCGGCGTGGGGCATGTGAGCCTTATAAAGCCCTATAATGTGAAAAAAAGCATGGCGGCCCTGAAGGCGGCGATCGCATATAAAGGCGTGTCGGTCGTCATTGCCCAGCAGGAGTGCGCTCTCCAAATCAAGGGCACGAAAAAGGCGTCCGGCCGGCCCTTTACCGTAAGCGATCGCTGCAAGGGTCACCGGGTGTGCATCAACGAGCTGGCCTGCCCGGCATTCTATGTCGAAAATGAGCGGATACAAATCGATGCGGCCCTTTGCACCGGCTGTTCGGTATGTGCGCAGGTTTGCCCCGAGAAGGCCATCATACCGCTCAAATAGCCGTTCAGTTCAGGACGGAGCGAACAGACAATTCTACTTTAAGCGTCATACAGGAAATTGAACATGGATGTCACACGACTGATTCTTGTTGCAGTGGGCGGCCAGGGAAACCTGCTGGCGTCCAAGGTGCTGGGTGCAGCTGCACAGCGGGAAGGCGTTCCCGTTAGGATGAGCGAAATTCACGGCATGGCCCAGCGGGGCGGTGTTGTGGAGTCCGCCCTGGTTTTCGGGCCGGCGGAAAGTACCGTCATCTCGGACGGGGAGGCCGATATTCTCGTCAGCTTCGAGCCATTGGAAGCCCTGCGCGCGTTGAAAAAATGCCATTCCAGCACGGTGGTCATCACCAACACAAAGCCGCTTCCGCCGTTTACTGCGGCCATCGGAAAGGGGACCTATCCCGAGATGGAAACCATCCGGTCGCATATCGCGGGAAAAACGGCGCGCCTGATCGAGATCGACGCCTCGGGCCTGGCCACCGAGGCCGGCAACGTCCTTTCCGTCAACATGGTGCTTCTGGGCGCGCTGGCTGAAACGGGGCTTCTCCCCCTTTCCGGGGAAAGCGTCAGGGCCGCCATTTCGGAAACCACCCGGCCCGCGTTTCTCGAGGTCAACCTGAAGGCGTTTGAAGCGGGGCGTCAGGCGGTATAACCGGCAGCCTGTTCCGGCAGCCTGCCGTAAAGGTGCGTTTTCACGATCTGCTCCTGTTCGTCGAGTATTTCCCGCAGGACGGCAATATCGGTCATGGGGTTCATGATGACGGTTCTGAGCACCACGATCCCATTGGGGGAGAATACGTTCTGCTGCAGCGTGGTACGTGAGACGAAGCTGTTTCCGGCCTCCCGCTGGAGCCGCTGGAGGTCCCGGTTGACGATGTTCAGTGCGGCATTGATGCGCTCTTTTTCATCATCATTGGCCCGGGCGAGTGTTTCCTGCACCCGGGCCGGGCAGTAACGGTAAGTCAGTATGTTGAGCACCGGCGGCGTGACCAGTTGAAAATCCGCCCGCTTCCTGATTTCTTCGGCAAAGTCGGCAGCAGTTTCAATGCCGTGGTTGATCAGGAGGGCATACCCGTTGGCCCCCATTATTTTGAGGGCGCCATCCAGAATCAGCGAATTGGCCTCCCTGGATCCGGAAAGGGAACGAATGCCTAAGTCCACACTGCCCCGCCGGTTGACGTAATTGGAATGGTAGGCGATAACATCCAGTATATTGGGGTTTTTGACGTAAAGCATGCCGCAGGTCATGGGCATGAAAAACTGCTTGTGCCCGTCGATGGTCACCGAATCGGAGTGC
>SKZX01000021.1 GCA_007127175.1 Desulfobacterales bacterium | reverse complement strand
CGGGTCAATCCCCTCACCGGCAACGATTATTTCAATCGCTTCAATCGCCCCGTTCCCCAGTTTTTCCGCAAAAGCCGCCACATCGTATGTTTCAGGCAGCACCCGCCCCTCGGCATGGGCGGCGATAACAGCTATGGTTCGTTTTTCCGGCATATCAGGAAATCAGTGCCCGTTGTTTAAGGATGGCTGCCAGTGCTTCGGCCTTTTGGAGGGGTGTTCCCTCCAGGCGCCTGCCGGCGCGCATTTTCTTCGGCATGACCATGCCGGCCATGCCGTCCGGCGCTTTGCACCCTTCCCCGCCGGGTGAAGGCATATCAAGTGTTTCCACGTCCTGCCGGTTGGCCCTCAACAGGTTGGACAAGGACGGATATCTCGGCTCATTGATCCCGGTCTGGACTGCAAAAACCGCAGGAAGGGTGATTTCCAGCATCTCCCTGCTCCCGCCCTCGATTTCCCGTTCTATGGACAGGCGGGTTTCCTCTGGGGCAAATACGCCGTCCTGGCCGGACGGCAGACGCACGCAAATGACCTGGGTGGCCCAGGGCAACCCCAGAAACACCGCCACCATCGGCGCCACCTGCGCGTTCATCATGTCTTCCGACATGGCGCCGGTCAAAATGAGATCATAATTTTTCCCCTTTGCATAATCTGCGATCCAGGCCGCCTTCACCGTCGGGCTGACATACCCGTCCATGCCGGCGAAAAGATGAATGCCCCGGTCTGCACCCATGCCCACGGCCCGCCGCAGGACCTCTTTTGAGCGTCCGGGACCGACCGTAAGCACGTCAATGGCAGCCATCCCTGTTTTTTCTTTGATCCGGAGGGCCTCCTCAACGGCGAATTCATCATACCGGTTCATCCGGTATCCGGCCGCCTCACCCATAGAGGCCCGGCCATCACCGCCTGCATTGAAGACGAGACCATCGGGATCGGGCACATTTTTTACACAGACCAATATCTTCATGGCAAACACAGCGTTGACGGCTTTGTTAAAAACTCAATATCTGCGTTGCGAGCAGTTGTTGAAGAATATCAGGTACGGCTAAATACGATCAATGCTTCAAAAATTGCTCACGCCTGGATCTTGAGCTTTTTACAAAGCCGTATGAAAACGACCTTTACGGGTTCATCAGCGTTGATGGTGTTAAAGACGGGCCGGACTGGAAAACCCGGCCTGCCGCCCGGAACACCATCCCCCGCAGCACCATCCCAATGATGGCGGATTCGACCAGGCATGTTATATTTATTCTAAGTATGTTGAGTACCGCGTGTCAATAAAAAAGAACGAGCGTTCGATTTTTTTATTGACTTGCAGCGCTGATCCCCGTTACATATACACCATGCATCAACAGGTGGCCCGGATTAACAATACCGGGCCTTGCAGGCTGCCGACGGGTTGACACATGCCCATCGGCAGCCGCAACCCGAACCCATCATAAGGAGCGGACGTGGACTTTACAATTTCAGAAAAAATGCAGACCATTCTGTCGATGATCGATGAATTTGTCGAAAAGGAACTGATCCCCCTGGAAAAGGATTTTCTCGCCGGCAAAGAGGCGCTGCTGCTCCCGGAGCTGGAGAAAAAACGGGATATGGTCCGAAAAATGGAGCTGTGGGCCCCGCTTCACCCAAGGGAGTTCGGCGGCATGGGACTGAGCCTTGTGGAAAGCGCGCTCATATTCGAAGCTTTGGGCAGAAGCCCCTTGGGCCTGTATGCCTTCGGGTGCATGGCGCCGGATGCCGGAAACATTGAAATCCTGCACAAGTACGCCACTGAAGCGCAGCGGGAAAAATACCTGCTCCCCCTCGTGGACGGCAAAATCCGCAGCTGCTTTTCCATGACCGAAGTGGACATGCCGGGCTCCAACCCGGTCATGCTGGAAACCACGGCCGTAAAAGACGGCGACGATTACGTGATCAACGGCCACAAGTGGTACACCACCGCCGCGGACGGCTCGGCATTCGCCATTGTCATGGCCGTTACCAACCCCGAAGCCCCCCCCTATATGCAGGCCAGTATGATCATTGTCCCCACGGACGCGCCGGGCTTCAACCTGGTGCGCAACATTCCCGTGATGGGGCACACGGGTTCGGGATATTTCAGCCACGGGGAAATCCTCTACCAGAACTGCCGGGTGCCGCAGAAAAACCTGCTGGGGTCCGAAGGGCACGGGTTCATCATTGCCCAGGAGCGCCTGGGACCGGGCCGCATCCACCACTGCATGCGCTGGATCGGCATATGCAACAGGGTCTTTGATCTCATGTGCGCCTATGCCCGGGACCGGACCATCGCCCCGGACCGGAAGCTGGCCACGAGACAGATCATCCAGGCATGGATCGCCGAATGCGCCGCTGAAATACAGGCTGCCCGCCTCATGGTCCTGCACGCCGCATGGAAAATCGACAATCTCGGCACCAAGGAAGCCCGGAAGGACATTTCAATGATCAAGTTCGTGGCGGCCAACACCATGCAGCGGGTTTTGGACAGGGCGCTTCAGGTGCACGGCGGGCTCGGCATGACCGACGATACCATCATCGCCTTTCTGTTCCGGCATGAACGGGCCGCCCGGATTTACGACGGTGCGGACGAGGTGCACAAGATTTCCCTGGCCCGGCAGATCCTGAAGACATACGAAAACAAGGTGGTAAGATAGCCGGGACCGGAGGTGGGGGGCCAATGGGGCGGAAAAAGCTGTTTTACGGATGGTATATCGTTGCCGCCTGTTTTATGATCCTCATGCTTTTTGTCGGTTCCGGGTTCTACTCCTTCAGCATCTTCATCACACCCATTGAAGACGAATTCGGCTGGAGCCGGGGGGCCATATCCCTTACCATGTCCATATTCCTGGTTATCAGCGGCCTCATGGGGCCGGTCGTCGGCAGGGTTATCGGGCGCTTCGGCCCCCGGAAAGTCATGCTCTGCTGTGCCGCGGGTGCGGGTGCCTGCTTTATGCTGGTGAGCCTGACGTTTTCCCTGTGGTATTTTTATACGGTTTACGCCCTTCTGGCCATCATGGCCTGCGGCATCGGCGTAATCCCCGTGAGCAACCTGCTGGCCGGCTGGTTTTCCCGCCTGCGCGGCACGGCGACCGGCATCACCATGGTGGGGATATCCGCGGGCGGATTGGCCCTGGCGCCGTTTGTGGGCATCATCACCGTGCACTTCGGCTGGAAAGCGGCATTCTTCATCATCGGGCTGGCCGTATGGCTCATCGCCCTGCCGGTGATTTATTTTGTCATAAAAGACAGCCCCGGCGAAATGGGCCTGACACCCGACGGAATGCCCGCGGAACAAGAAGATGCGGCGAAAACACTGAATTCCTCACAGGCAAAACAGGGTAAGGGGCAGCCGGCAGGCGAGGTGCTGCGCTCCCGGGCGTTCTGGTTTGTTTTCGCGGCCTTTTTTTTTTCGCCTTTTGCACAAATGGG
>SKZX01000320.1 GCA_007127175.1 Desulfobacterales bacterium | reverse complement strand
GGCGGACGGCGGTACGCTTTTTCTGGATGAAGTCGCTGAACTGCCCAACGCGCTCCAGGTCAAACTGCTCAGGTTTCTTCAGACGGGCCGTTTTGAAAGGGTCGGCGGAGAAGCGACCCGTTTCGTGAATGTGCGCATCATCAGCGCGACCAACAAGGAGCTCGAGGACGAAATCCGCACGGGCCGCTTCCGGGAGGACTTGTATTACCGCCTCAACGTGATTCCGGTGAATCTGCCGCCGCTTCGGGACCGGAAAAATGATATTCCGCTGCTCATCGACCATTTTCTGGACCTGTTTTCAAGTGATAACATGGGGGGGACACCCCGGATCATATCAAAAGAGGCCCTTTCCGTATTGATGGACTACCATTGGCCCGGCAATGTGAGGCAGCTTCAGAATGTTCTGCAGTTCGCCATTGTCAAAAGCGGGGGAAAGATCCTCAAGCCCTCTCACCTGCCCGTGGAATTAAGGGGTAGTGGTGCAGGCCTTTCCAGAAAAGGGCCGGGCAGGAAGCTGGAAGAAAAATCCGTTCGAAAGGCCCTGGAAAAAACCGGCGGGAACAAGGTCAGGGCAGCCAAAATTCTCGGGGTCGGTCGGGCCACGCTGTATCGGTTTCTGAGTGACCACCCTGAAAGCGCACCGGACATTGAGTAGAGGGAAGGCTTCCATACCCGGGGCATCAGGGCACGTCAAAGGGAAGGGGGTTTCTCAGCCGTATCCCATCGAGATCCATGTGGACATCATATACGATGATTTCCACGCCGTTTTTTACCGCTGTTTGAAGTTCCAGGGCGTATGCCGGATCGATATGGCCCGCGGGTTTGAAACCATGCGCGTCCATTCGCTGAACAAGATAGAACATCACACAACGGCACCCTGCGCGCACAAGCTTCCGGAGCTCCACCAGGTGGTTTTTCCCCCTGGCGGTCACCGCGTCCGGGAAATAAGCGATCCGGTTTTCAACCAGGGTTGTGTTCTTGATCTCCACATAACACGGTTTCATTGCCTCGCCGCTTAACATCAGGTCAAAGCGCGTATGGTCACCAGCGCTGACCTCCCGCTTGACCCTGGCATACCCCTGGAGTTCGGGAACCGTTCCGGCTGCCGCGGCCTGATAAACCAGTCGGTTGGGGACCTGGGTGTTTATCCCCACCAGGGAGTCCGGCATATCGATGATTTCCCAGGTAAATTTCAGCTTTCGCTTCGGTGCGGTTTGCCGTGAAACATAAACCGGTCGGCCGGGTTGGCTGCACCCGGTCATTCTGCCGGAGTTGGGGCAATGGGCGACGACCGTCTCACCGGTATCCAGGACGATATCCGCAAGAAACCGCTTATACCGTTTGACCAGGATGCCGGGGAGGAGTTCGGGCCATAAAAGTGCCGGTTTTTCATTTTCTGTTCCGCTGGTGTCAACCAATGTCCGTATTCCCCTGGCTGTGTTGTGGTCGCCGTGCCTTTTTCCGGCCATAACCGGACTTTGCCTTTTGTGTATTTGCCGGTGAAACACATCTGTACCATAACCCCTGATACATGCAAGGCGTTTTTCCGCTTGCCGGGGCGTGTCAATACCGGTGCCGGTCATACTTCCGGGCAATCATTTTTTTTGGACACCGCCGGTCAATGCGCGTGAAAACGGCATCTACAAGGCAGGACAGGCTTCGGGGCGTCTTTGCGGGGATGGCCCCTGGAATACACAATTGATAGCTGGCATGCAATTTGAATATTAAATTTTATTGAGGTTTTAAAATTGAAGGGTGGAAAAAACAAAATGCCTGATTATATTATAACGAATAGAATGGTTTCGGGCTGGACTATTGAAATCCTCGAACGAAAATATTAAAACGACATTGCAGATTGTAGATTTCCTGCTTGCATTGGCGGACAAGGGAGACCTTGAACGAGAGGATGTGGGGTGCGGTATTCTGTATGGCATCGTCAGGGACTCCGCCTACAAGATCAAGCGGGCGGCGGAATCGGAGATGACCGTACATATCAGAATGGGCAAATGGTCCTGATCCGTCCCGGAATTTCTTGGAAATACCCGCCGGTCTGCAATGATCAGCTAATCAATCAATTTATACATTAATGACAACTCAACAATGGAGGAATGAATGAACAGCGTAAAAGGCACGCGTACGGAAAAAAACCTGTTGACAGCCTTTGCCGGGGAGTCCCAGGCAAGAAACCGATACACCTATTTTGCAAGTGCTGCAAAAAAAGAAGGCTATGAGCAGATTGCGGCAATTTTTACTGAAACCGCGAACCAGGAAAAAGAACACGCCAAGCGGTTTTTCAAGTTTCTTGAAGGGGGAGATACCACGGTGTCGGCTGATTTTCCCGCTGGAAAGATCGGCACCACGCTGGAAAACCTGAAAGCCGCTGCTGACGGTGAGGAATACGAACATACGGAAATGTATCCGGGATATGCCCGTATCGCCCGGGAAGAAGGGTTCGAAGCCGTTGCAAAGGTATTTGACATGGTCAGCGTCGCCGAAAAACAGCATGAAAAAAGATATCGGGACCTGGGAGCCAATATTGAAGACAACAGGGTGTTCCAGAGGGCTGAAAAAGTGACCTGGCGATGCCTGAATTGCGGATACCTCGAAACAGATGCCGCTGAAGCGCCTGTAATGTGCCCGGCATGCGCGCATCCCAGGGCCTTTTTTGAGTTGCTTGGCGAAAACTGGTAGCGGGTGTTATATTTCAGAATGGGTTACAGCGACTTTATTCTTCAACATAGCGATTACAGCCGGAGGCAATTTAATGACAGCATATGATTTCAGTGCGGATGATGTTTTTGTGCTTGCAGAGGACATTGAGGTAAACGGGATGGACTTTTACAGGAACGCTGCGGGAAAAGTTGAAGACCCTTCCCACAAAAAGCTGCTCCTGGACCTTGCGGATATGGAAGTCTCTCATAAAAAAATATTTACTGAAATGCGCAAGGAGCTGGCGGGAAAGGAAAAGGCTGAAACCGTTTTCGACCCCGAAGGCGAGGCCTTGGCATATATCAAGGCCCTTGCGGATATTCGCGTGTTTTTTGAGAAGGAAATTGACACGTCATCAATGGAGGAAATTCTCAAAGCGGCTATTACCGCTGAAAAAGACTCCATTGTCCTGTATACGGGCATGAAGGAGATGGTGCCGGAAAAATTCGGCAGGCACCGTATTGACAATATTATCAAGGAGGAAATGGGACACATCCGCCTGTTGAGCCAGGAGTTGAAAAAACTGAAAAGGTAATGGCCAGGGGTGTTCGGAAACAAGAAACCTTACAAGGCAATGAAAGGAAGAAATGATGGCAAAACAGCTTGAAATTTACAAATGTGATCTGTGTGGAAACATCGTCGAGGTGTTCCAGGGCGGTCAGGGTGAACTGGTGTGCTGCGGGCAGCCCATGAATCTGCAAACGGAGAACACCGTGGATGCG
>SKZX01000112.1 GCA_007127175.1 Desulfobacterales bacterium | reverse complement strand
ATTCGGCAAGAAGCGGGCTGAACGCCGTAGTTCTTGAAAAAGGAGCCCTTGAGGGCCAGGTAACCCAGACGCCGGTGGTAGAAAACTACCCCGGCATGACCCATGTTGGCGGGAAAGCCCTTGCAGACGTCATGGTGACCCATGCCCTCGAGTATGTCCGCATTTACCAGGGCGAGGAAGCGCTGGACATTAAAAAAACGGATAACAATCTTTTTACGATCATCACCAACCGGAGAAAATTCACAACACGGGCCATACTTCTGGCGACCGGCGCAAAATACCGAACCCTGAAAGTCCCTGGAGAATCCAGGTTGGCCGGCCGGGGGGTCAGCTATTGCACCACCTGTGACGGGCTTTTTTTCAAGGATAAAAAGGTCATCATTGTGGGCGGGGGGGACAGCGCCGCCACCGAGGCCCTGCATCTGAAAAACATTGGTGTCGAGGTCACCCTGGTTCACTGGCAGGACAAGCTCAAGGCCCAGAAGCATCTGGCAAAACAGCTTTTGGACGGCAACGTTGAAATCCTTTACAATACACAGGTCAAAGAGATTCACGGGGAAAAATCCGTGGAAAAGGTCACCTTGCACAACAACATGACCCGTGCGGACCTGACAATGATGGTTGACGGCGTGTTTATCGCTATCGGGTATGAGCCTTCAGTGGATCTTGCCAAAAAGATCGGGCTTGAGCTGACGTCGGGGGGATATATCCAGCAGGAACATTTTCGGACCAGCATGCCGGGTATTTACGCGGCCGGGGATGTAAACGGCGGATACAACCAGATCGTCATCGCATCCGGGCAGGGATCAGGAGCGGCAATGACCATTTTTGAAGACCTGGTCAATCCTTTTTGGAAAGAAAAACCTGAAAAAACGAGTTGAGTTATTTCGTCGGGGCCGACCTTCCCAGGCGGCCCACCAGGAATCCATCCACGAACAGGGATACCAGGTGGTGGAGCACGCACACGATAAGCGCCTGCCCGTATTCCGGGAAAAGGGTGACCTGCAGGATCACGGACAACGGGAGCGTTTTCTGGCTCCCCATGAATATGACGGATTCCATCCGCCCCCGCCCCAGCTTCAACAACCGTGCGAGCACAAAGGCCGCTGCCAGCATCATCGCATGAAAAAACAGCACCAAAAGGGCAATCTGGCCTGCTGACAGCCATGCACCAAGCAAAACGGGTTTTGCCTGTGACACCCCCATCCAGACGATGGCAAGAATGAGCAGCTGGTTGACGATGCTTAACCGGCGGGCAAGGACAATGCTTGTTTTTTTGGAAAACGCCCGCGTCATAATACCGATCAAGAGGGGTACAAGAACGGACCAGGCAATTTTTGTCATCATGGCGGCAGGTTCAAGAACAACTGCAGCGGTTTCACCGGTCAGCCGCAGCAGCAGGGGCAACGATATGGCAATGGTGAATACCGCCATGGAATTGGTAAGTACGGACACAAAAAGTGCATGGGCCGGGTTGCCCCCTGATGCGCCGGTCATGACCACACCCGTGCTCATGGTTGTCGGCATCACGGCGACAAGGAAAATACCGACCAGCATTCCGGTTGAAATGGGGAAAAAAGATATCACGGCCGCAAACAGCGGGGCAATGACGAAAATGAGCAGCAGCGCTGCACCTGTTGCTTTTACATCCGTCAGACCACTTCGAATCTGCCCGGGATTCAACAGATAACCGGAAAACAGAAAAACCGCGAAAATGACAATATCAGGGCCGTTGACCCCTCGCAGGCCCCGTCCGGCAGCGGCGAGCATATCCGTCGGGTCAAAAACAGTAAGTCCGAAAACAAGGCCGAGCCCTGCCAGAAACCAGTATTTTTTCATGATCTGCATTATACAATCACATGTTCAGGTTGTAGTTTATTATGACAGCAATTATTTAACTTCAGCAAACGCCCCGACCCCTATGAATATTTGCTCAAAGTTTTGGTCCGTAAAAAGAAATTGAAAACAACAGTTGTTCACGGTATTTGATATAAGTCGCCACGGCTTGATGCAATCTTAAAAAGCCGTCAAACGCCGAAAAGCAAGATCCACCTCTTACTATAAAGGCTTCGTTCATGCAATTAAAAAGGCTTGAAATCTCAGGCTTCAAATCCTTTGCAGACAAATGCGCAATTGATTTTCCGCCGGGCATTTCATCCATTGTCGGGCCCAATGGCTGCGGAAAAAGCAACATTATCGATGCCATCAAGTGGGCGATGGGGGAGCAGAGCGTACGCCAGCTCAGGGGAAAAGCAATGGGGGATGTGATCTTTGCCGGTACGGACAAACGGGCGCCCCTGAACATGGCGGAGGTCTCCCTGGTGATAGCGGGCCACGACGGCACTTCGGGCGACTCAATCGCACAATACACGGAGATCATGATCACCCGCCGGCTTTACCGATCCGGTGAAAGCCAATACATGATCAACCGTCAGCCATGCCGCCTGAAGGATGTGAACGATATCTTTCTCAGGTATTCCATGGGGTCACGGTCATGCGCCATCATCCAGCAGGGCAATATCGGCGCCATAACCGACGCCACACCCGAAGAGCGGCGTTCTTTTATTGAAGAGGCGGCGGGAGTCGTCCGGTATAACAGCCGTAAACAGGAAGCCGCTTCAAAGGTCAAGGCCACCCGTGAAAACCTTTTGCGGTTAAACGATATTCTTGTTGAAATTGAATCCCGGCTGACAGAGCTGTCCCTTGATGCGGAAAAAGCCAGGCGCTATCGGGATGGCCAGAAAAAGTTGAAGCGAACAGACATCCTGATAACCGTCTATTACCATGAACAGTATACCCATAAGATTGAATCATCGGAAAAGCTGCTGAACCAGTTGAATGAAAAAACAACATACAAAGCTGAAGAAATCGATAACCTCCATACCGCCCTTCAGGAAATCGCGTCCCATCGCCGGGAAAAAACCCAAGCCATAGACCTTAAAAAAGCCCAAAAAGATGAAAAACAAAGGACGGCTGAGAAGCTTGAATACGACATCAGGCATTTGCAAGGCGAAGAAAAACGACTTGCCGGGGACAATGACCGCTTTGAACGGTCACTGGAAGAACTGGACAGAAAAAACCAACTGGTCGATATTGAAATTTCCGAAGAAAACGCAAAGATAGTTGACCTGAAGGACCGAATCGCCCAGTTGAACAAGGACCTGGACGAACAAAGCCATCATGTTGACACTTACAAAAATCAGCTTTCCGAAGGAACGCGGTCTCTTGACGAAAAAAAAGAGCGCCTGATGGCGCTCTCCAGCCAGCATGCAAGACACCAGAATGTTTTTCAAAATGCATCGGCGAACAAAGAAAACCTTGAACGGCGGATTGACAAGTGCCACAGGGAGATCATCGAAACAGACAGCGAAATTCAATCCCTGACTGCAAAAGCGTCAGATATCCGCCATCGGCAGGATGACATACAAACCCGCCTGGATGCGCTTTT
>SKZX01000006.1 GCA_007127175.1 Desulfobacterales bacterium | reverse complement strand
ACGGCCCGTTGCGCGGCAGAGATTTGCTCCAGGCAGCACATGCAAAATGCTTTTTCAGAATACCTGCTTGCCTGAAATCATTCCATGGCTTTAAAACGCTTCATAAATCTTCGGTCTATCCAGTCCTTGAGCCAGAAAGCCGGCCGGCCCCCAAATGTCAGACGCCCCTTGCTGAAGATGCCGGTACCATCCCCAAGGTTATAAATCAAAAGGTAATCCCCTCCGGGGCGGAAAGGTTTGAGACCGTTCCTGTTCAGGCTTGCCTGCAGGTTGTGACAAAGAATGGGGTTCTGGCGAACGGCATAGACCCCCACCTTTTCCAAAGGCTGATTTTCAAAGAAGATACAATCTCCCCCCCCGAAGATCTCCGGATAATCCGGATGCTGCAGATACGCATTGACCAGCAGCCCGCCGTCAGGGCCGGTGCGCAACCCTGAATCAACAAACAGCGCCGAGGGATTGACCCCTAAGGCCAGCAAGGTCAAATCGCTTTCATAGTTCTCACCGTTTTCCAGTTCAATCTTATCCGGGCTCAGCCGATCAACATACCCCGGCTCCACAATCCCTATTCCACGGCGAACAAAATTCCTTCTCGCCCGCTTCCTGATCGGTCCCTTGAGATCGGCCAAAAACTTCCGGCCGGCAAAAAGGGTGACCCGGGCTTTTCTGGCGCCGGCATCCTGCACCAGGCGCTGCAGATTGCCGGCAACTTCCAGCGCGGCAGGCCCTCCCCCTATCACCCCAAGGCGAACCGGTCCGCGAGAGAGCAATCGCAAAGCTGCCTGCTGGGCCTTGAGCAGAGAGACAATGGGCTTGACGGGAAAGCAAAGACCTTTTTCCTGGCCCGTGAGAGCAGGCACAGCACTGCCCACATTGCAGGACAAGACGTCATATTCCAAGTCTTGTCCGTTATCCAGGCGGACCTTTTTTTTCTGGGGCAGGATGGCGGTGGCGCTTGCCCGCACAAATCTGGCTCCCTGTTTTTCCACTGTCAGCCGGGTGGCAAATCGTATTTCCTGGGGGGCATAAATCTTGCTGAGCATGCCCGGACCCATTCCTGAATAGTAGTGGTAGTCATCCGGCTGCACCACGGTGACCTCATGCCCCTGGCTTAGCAGTCCCTTAATGCTGGCCAGGGTGGCCATGTGCGCATGCCCGCCGCCAAGCAGAAGGAGTCGCTTCCCCATAACCCTTTCCTTATTGCCTTGCACTGTAAATCTGGGGTTTCAAAACGACCCTCAGATGACCGGCTCCGGGCTGAGTGGTCGTGGGCATAAACACAGTGATGCATCGACCATCGAATGCCGCTGTATTTATGTCCACAGCCACTAAGCCCGCCTATCCCGTTTGCTCGATGATTTTTGCACAGACCTGCTCCTGGCTCAGGCCGGTACACCGGATGCTCAAATCCGCATACTTCGCATAAAGGCCTGAGCGCTCATGGTACAGGTCGGCAAAATCCTGGTCCGGTCTTTTCGCCAGCCCCCTTGTGCTGAAGTTATGAACCCTGGATTCAAGGGTTGGCAGATCCGCATCGAGAAAGATGACAACCCCCAAGGACTTTAGATGCATCATGGCAGGGTCGCTGTAAACGGCGCTGCCGCCCGTGGCAATGACGTGATTTTCAACAAAAAGCCCGAGCAACACCTTTTCTTCTGTCTCCCTGAGAGCGGCATACCCGTATGTGTCGACAATATCCTGCAGCGTCCGTTTTTCAGACGTTTGAATGAGCAGGTCGGTATCCGTGAAATCCCGGGATGTCAGCTTCGCCAGGATAACCCCGACGGTGCTCTTGCCTGCGCCCGGCATTCCCACCAGGATAAGATTGTCGTTTCGTTGCATCATAGTATCAGCAGAAAATGTGCGTTCGGCTTGTATGCGACTCCGGCCGGCCGCGGCAAGCTTTCAGTGGTTTTTTGTCAGCAGCAAATAAACTGTCCGGTATTGTAGCACAAAGGCTTTCCAGCTTACTATGGTTACCTGCAGAATGGGAAGGCAATCAAACTGCAGATCCTGTTTTTTCACCAGAGAACGCCTGAAATTTTTTTTCTGGCAGGCCCAAAAGACAGCTTCTAAACGTTTTCCGCCCTTTTTCCTTGCAATATGAATGCGCTGTATTTATGTCCACGACCACTTAAGACACCAAAAGGAGCTGCGGATATTTATGGAAAAAATACGGGTCGTCAGATGCAGGTTTTGACATATGGGGCAAACAGCGCTATATAGTGCCTGAACCCACAGGCAAACGCATATAGCGGGAGACGCCCCGACCATGAAAATCCTTGTTACCGGCGGCGCCGGTTTTATCGGTTCCGCGGTTGTCCGCCACATTATCCAGAACACGGGCGACAGCGTCGTCAACGTGGACAAGCTGACCTATGCGGGCAACCTGGAATCCCTGGCGCCGGTATCGGCCAGCAGCCGATACGCTTTTGAGCAGGTGGACATCTGCGACCGCCCCGCCCTGGACCGTGTTTTTGCCGGGCACCGGCCCGACGCGGTGATGCACCTGGCCGCGGAATCCCATGTGGACCGCTCCATAGACGGCCCGGCCGCCTTTATCCAGACCAATATCACAGGCACGTACACGCTCCTGGAAGCCGCCCGGGAATATTGGGTTAACCTGGATGCCGACGGTAAAAACGCGTTCCGTTTTCACCACATTTCAACAGACGAGGTTTACGGGGACCTGGAAGACACCGGCAGCCTGTTTACCGAAGATACCCCCTACGCCCCCAGCTCCCCCTACTCGGCCAGCAAGGCGGCGGCCGACCACCTGGTCCGGGCCTGGCACCGCACCTACGCGCTGCCCGCCCTGATCACCAACTGCTCCAACAATTACGGCCCATACCACTTCCCGGAAAAAATGATTCCCCTGATGATCCTCAACGCCATCGAGGGAAAGCCCCTGCCGGTCTACGGCAAGGGGGACCAGGTGCGCGACTGGCTCTACGTGGAAGACCATGCCCGGGCCCTGTACCTTGTCATCACCCGGGGGCGGATCGGCGAGACCTACAACATCGGCGGGCACAACGAAAAAAGAAACCTGGATGTCGTCCATGCGCTTTGCGCTCTGCTCGACGAGCTCCGGCCGGACGCCCCCTTTGCCCCCCACACGTCTTTGATCACCCACGTGACCGACCGGCCCGGCCATGACAAGCGATACGCCATTGATGCGTCTAAAATAAAGGTCGAACTGGGCTGGGAACCGATCGAGACCTTTGAAACCGGCATCCGCAAGACGGTGCAGTGGTACCTTGACAACCCGGAATGGTGCCGCCGCGTCCAGGACGGCACATATCAACGGGAACGGCTGGGGTTGTTCACGCCTGCCGGGTAAAAATTGATGGACTCGTAAAAAGTCGTTTTCAGACGGCTTTGTAAAAAGTTCAAGATCCAGGCGCGAGCAATTTTTGAAGAATTGATAGTACTTATGCGTACGTGAGATT